>CAZOOH010000188.1:0-4389 GCA_964581375.1 uncultured Muribaculaceae bacterium | reverse complement strand
GACCAGAAACATAAGCGGATTTTCTACATTAAGCTCCTGCGCAAAATATTCGGTGTGACCAATAAACTTAAAATTATCGTTGTTTACAGAAGATTTATTGAATGGTGCTGTAACGACAACATCCAGTTTACCTGCTTTAATATCTTTCACCGCTGCTTCAAGAGCCAGAATAGCACCTTTTGCGCCATCTTCGGTCTGCTTTCCGGGATCAATTGAAAGAGAATCCGGTAAAGTATTGATTATATTAATCCTTTTGGGATGAGCATCTGCTATGGAATTAATAACATTTGTCGAAACAGACTCCATCTCAGGCATTATCTTTTTATAATAACCGAAGAGTTTTGAGGAGCCGTAAATTACAGGAGTGCAGATGTCAAATATTCTGGAGTCGGCAAGCGCTTTGATTATTACCTCGTAGGCAATACTGTTACTGTCGCCCTGAGTAATACCGACAACTATTTTATTATTCATATAGAAGTGTTTCAAAATTTTTGCAAGATACAAATTTTAAAGAAGATTACTATATTTGTACTATGTCTGATTTTCTTGATAATGACATTAAATTCTTGCCGGGAGTCGGCCCAAAACGGGCTGAATTGCTGGCCAAAGAATTAAATATCAAAACGTTCGGCGATCTCCTTAACTTTTATCCCTTCAGATACATAGACCGAAGCAAGATTTACACCATTTCCGAAATTGAGCCGACAATGACCTACATTCAGTTAAGGGGTAAGGTCGTATCAATGCAGGCAATAGGCGAAAAGGGTCCAGCAAAACGGCTTGTGGCAACATTTACCGATCTTACAGGCTCTATTGAACTTGTCTTTTTCAAAGGAATAAAGTGGTATAAAAATTCAATAAAACTTAATCACGAATATATAATCTTCGGCAAGCCTACTCTATTTAACTCCAAAGTAAACATTGTACACCCCGAAATTGAGTCGGTGACCGATGAACAACCGCTATATTCGGGAAACATGATGGGGGTCTATTCCGGCACCGAAAAGCTGAGAAACAGCGGAATGGGCAACAAACAATTCGCAAAGCTTATATCTACACTTGTAAAAAACTATCTGCCTGCAATAAGTGAAACTCTTCCCGAATCGATAATCCGTAAAGAGAATTTAATGCCCCTTTTTCACGCTCTTAACAACATTCACTTCCCATCGGACATGAAACTTCTGGCGGCAGCTCAGTACAGGCTTAAATTCGAAGAGCTCTTCTTTTTACAACTCTCTCTTCTTAAGCAAAAAACAATGAGAGTCAGGAGCTCCAACGGGCTTAAATTCACCAAAATAGGCAATTATTTTAACACGGGATTCGGGAATCTGCCTTTCGAACTGACTAACGCTCAAAAGCGGGTTATTAAGGAGGTCAGAAGCGACATGGTAAGTGGCAGGCAGATGAACAGGTTGCTGCAGGGCGACGTTGGCAGCGGTAAAACTATGGTGGCGGTATTATCTGCATTAATTGCGGCCGATAACGGGTTTCAATCGTGCATAATGGCTCCCACTGAGGTTCTCGCCAACCAGCATTTTCACAGTGTTCAAAGAATTATTCACAATTCAGGTATAAATGCACGTTTACTTACCGGCAGTACAAAAAGCAAAGAACGTAAAGAGATTTATGAAGGTATCACAAACGGGTCAATTCATATTTTATTCGGGACTCATGCGCTTATTGAAGATAAGGTTCAGTTCGATAATCTCGGATTTGTTGTAATTGACGAACAACATAGGTTCGGAGTAGAACAGAGGGCAAAACTATGGAATAAATCGGAGATAATGCCGCATGTACTGGTTATGACAGCCACTCCTATCCCCCGAACTCTGGCAATGACTCTCTACGGCGATCTTGATGTTTCGATTATCGATGAACTGCCTCCCGGACGTCAACCTGTTGTTACGCTCCACGCAGGTGAAAATCAGCGTTCCAGAATTTTTGCATTTATGAAAGAGCAAATTAAAAACGGAAGGCAAATCTTTGTTGTGTATCCGCTTATAAAAGAGTCGGAAAAACTGGATTACAGCAATCTGCAGGAGGGTTATGAAAAGATAATTCAGGAGTTTCCTGCACCGGAGTATGTTACTGCTGTCGTTCACGGGCAACAAAAAAATGAAGACAAAGCCTACGATATGAAACTATTTGCCGATGGTAAAGCGAACATTTTGGTATCTACTTCCGTTATTGAAGTTGGAGTTGATGTTCCTAATGCTTCGGTAATGCTCATTGAGAGCGCCGAAAGATTTGGACTCTCCCAGTTGCACCAGCTTCGCGGCAGAGTCGGTAGAGGCTCGGAAAAGTCTTACTGTATATTAATGAGCGGATTCAAACTCTCAAAAGAGTCGCGACAAAGAATTGAATTGATGTGTTCTACAAATGACGGGTTTGAACTTGCCGAAGCCGACCTTAGAATGAGAGGTCCCGGCGATTTAGAAGGGACTCAGCAAAGCGGTCTCGCTTTTGATTTAAAGATCTCAAATCTGGCAAAAGATGGGCAGATAATGGAAAAAAGCAGGCAACTGGCCGAAAAGATACTTGACAAAGACCCACTGCTGGAAAATCCCGAATACCTGCTTTTAACCAAAAAGCTGGCAATCCTCCGGAGAGAGATACGGGATTACTCACAGATTAGTTAGGGGGACTAGAGATTAGTGATTAGTGATTAGTGATTAGTGATTAGTGATTGGTGATTAGTCCCAAGTCCCTCAAAATTAACGTTTGGATATAAAAATTAAATAAAAAATATAAAGATGAAATACATTGGTGCACATGTAAGTGCAAACGGGGGGGTTGAGAATGCGCCCGAGAATGCATACAACATCGGAGCAACTGCATTTGCTCTATTTACAAAAAACCAGCGACAGTGGGTAAGTTCTCCTCTTTCAAAAAAGAGTATTGAGCTGTTCAAGGAGCGTTGTGAAAAATATGGTTTCAAACCATTTCAGGTATTACCGCACGACAGTTATTTGATTAATCTGGGGCATCCCGAAACCGAAGGTTTGGAAAAATCGAGAGCTGCTTTTCTTGACGAAATGCAACGATGCGAACAATTAGGACTCGACAGGCTTAACTTCCATCCGGGCAGTCATCTGCAAAAAATAAGCGTAGACGAATCGCTCTCACGGATTTCTGAATCGATAAATATTGCGCTCGATAAAACCAAAGGGGTTATTGCTGTAATAGAAAATACCGCCGGGCAAGGAAGTAATCTCGGTTTTGAGTTTGAGCAGATAGCTCAGATAATCGAAAAAGTCGAAGATAAAACACGGGTAGGTGTTTGTATTGATACTTGTCACTCCTTTGCAGCAGGTTATGACCTCTCCAATGTGATGGGATTCCACAAAGCTTTTGACCATTTTGAAAAAGTTGTAGGATTTAAGTATCTGCGCGGAATGCACCTGAACGATGCAAAAAAAGGCTTGAATTCACGCGTTGACAGGCACGACAGCATCGGAAAAGGTGAACTCGGAATCGAAACCTTCAAAATTTTGATGAAAGACCCGCGATTCGACGATATGCCTCTGATTCTCGAAACCCCGGATGATGAAATCTGGAAACAGGAGATCGAAATGCTTCGTTCATGGATATAGAAATATATTAATTACAACAAGTTAGCAGTAGACGTGCCACATTGTTTGCAACTCATTGTTTTACAGATACTTGTACGACACTCACGCAACTTGCAGATAATGTACAAAATACAAAAGATGTGGCACGTGACGTGGCACATCTTTTACAATTTATTGGTTTGCAGATGCTTGCGCAAGCCTCATACAACATCGTAGCCTTGTGTAAATTAAAAAAGATGTGGCACGTGACGTGCCACATCTTTTTATATCAATAACTAATAACCCTTTAGTTCACAATCTTTACACAACGAATCTCAAATCCTTCGGATTTAGACCTGTTAAGGAAGTTTTTTGTACTTGTGTCGAATCCTTCAGCATTTGTTCCATTAGATTGTGTAATTCCAGTACTGGTCCAATACAAACCTTTATTACTTGCATTATTCAAAATGCCATCAGAACCTCTGCTTGCACCGTTTGGTAGGAACAGACTTCCGGCATGAGTATCAGCATGGTCACCACCAATCCAGATTCCAGGTTGCCCGTCAAGTCCATTTTGTGTAGTAGTGCTTCCAAGCGATATCAAAGAATTCATCTGAGCTTTTGTTGGAACACCCCATCCCGGAGGGCATGGATTATATTGTGTAGACATACTCCAGGTCGATTGATTGTCGGCATCTCTTACCCAATCTTTTTGTGTTGAAGATGAGTAGAAAATATTTCTGTTTTCATAAAGGCTTCCTGTTGCAAGTGTAATTTCAGAACCACCCGCAACAATAGTAATTCCGGTTTTATCCTGACCATATTTACGGTGCCATTG
>CAZOOH010000187.1:0-4390 GCA_964581375.1 uncultured Muribaculaceae bacterium | reverse complement strand
GTCTGATGAATATACGTAAAAGCTCCTCCTTTTTTCGAAGTTTTTGAAGCTCGCCAATAAGTTCCTCTCTTGTTTTATCTAGATCTTCCATTTTCAAAAGAATTTTGAAATCCTTTACATTCAATAAGAAACGAATCAATAATTGAGCGAATTTAATAAAAATTCTATTTGAATTACTAAAAGTTTATTAATTGAGTAATTCTGAATTAATAGTTGAATTAAAATTCAATATCTTTATTGCGCATATATTTAAAGTTATTTTTATGAGAGGATTTAAATTATTTACGTTTCTGTTTTTTGTTTCTGTTTCATCTTATTCCGATGCACAAACAACAAAAGAGGATTTTTTGAATAATCTGAAACAATCGGGAGGTATTTATCAGATTTACGATTATGTTAAAACTAAATCTGCAATACCGCCTGCAGGGTATAAACCATTTTACATAAGTCACTACGGGAGGCATGGTTCGCGATGGATTCAAACTCCTCAGAGTTATACCTCTCCACAAAATATTCTCAGAGATGCATACAAATCGGGTAAATTGACAAAATTGGGAGAATCTCTTTTAAAGAGAATTGATATTATTGCAGATGACGCCTTCGGAAGATACGGTGATTTGTCGCCTTTGGGAGTTGTCGAACACAGAGCAATTGCCGAGAGGATGTTTAACTCTTTTCCTGAAGTTTTTTCGACAAAAAACGGAAAGAGGTGTTTTATTTACAGCAGATCTACTCCGGTTCCCAGATGCATCATAAGTATGGCAGCCAATAATGAGAGGTTAAAAGAGCTGAATCCCCAAATAGTTATAACCAGAGAGCCTTATGCCAGGAACAATTATCTTAACAACAGCTATACGAATGTTAAAAAGGACTCATCTGCCGTAATTATAAATGCTTTTTTAAAGAGACATCTTAACAGCGATCAAATTTTATCGAGAATTTTTTCGGATATGAGCTATGTTAATACTAAAATTGAGAATAAAATATCATTCATACGCGATTTAAACTTGATTAACAGCGATTTGCTTGATGTCGGATATTTAGACATATCTTTGAATGATGTGCTTTTACCTGAAGAGCTTTTTATTTTATGGCAGGCAGCAAATCTTAATATGTATTACACTTGCGGACCATCTGCAATAAACGGAAAGGTTGCAATGGACAGTTCTAAACTGCTTTTAAAAGATATTCTGGATTGTGCCGAAAATGCGATAAATAAAGGAGGTGTTTCGGCCGATCTAAGGTTTGGTCACGACTCATATATTATTCCTTTACTGGCTCTTATGGATGTTGATAAAACAAATATTGTCGAAAATAATCCCGAAAATGTATATAAAATCTGGAGCGATTTTAAAGTAAGTCCTATGGGAGCTAATTTGCAGATTATATTTTTTAAAAAAGAGAAATCGAATGATATTTTAGTGAAGTTTTTGCATAATGAAAAAGAGGTGGCAATTCCTGTAAAAACAGATATATACCCATTTTACCGATGGGAGGATGTCAAAAGATATTATAAAGCTAAACTAAACTAATTCTGTTTTAGAAAGTCAAAGTGACATTAAATTCAAAAATGATGAAAAAAATAGTATTAGTTATTGCTGTGGCATTATTTGCAATTAGCGCCAATGCTCAACAATCAGGTTCAAAAGAGCCGGTAGCATTTGCAAAAGAGAAAATTGCCACTATTGCAAAGTATGTGTCTGTTAGTAAAGATGATAGCACAAAACTTCAGAAAATTTTTATGGATTATCAGGCTGAGGCATTGGCTTCTATCGATGACAGAGAGAAACTGGGTACAATTGTAAGAGGACTTTCAGGTAAAATTGAGACAGTTTTGGGAACTGAAAAATATAAATCGTACAAAGAGAAATATGCCGCTGATCCCGCAAATCAGAAAAAGCATAAATAGATTTTTTAAAAAAGTTTTGGTAAATCGGGGCTGTCTTTTGTAGATGGCCCTTTGTTTTAACAATCAATTCTTATTCCGGACAATGTCATCAGGTGTTTCAATTTACGATGTTTTAAAACCGGAAATTTATATCTTTAAAGCTTAATAAGCCAATTCGAAAAATTATAAAGATGAAAAGAGTAATAGATTTCCTTAACGAGCTACAGAAAAACAATCATAAAGAGTGGTTCGAAGCTCATAAAAAAGATTACAAAGAGGCTCAAAATGAATTTAATCAATTTGTCGAAAAATTGATTATAGCCATTTCGGAATTTGATCCTTCAATTAAAGATTTGACAGTTAAACAGTGCACTTACAGAATTTATCGTGACGTAAGGTTTTCAAAAGATAAAACACCATACAAAAACCATATGGGAGCCTATATTGCTCCTAAAGGGAAATGCGGAGGCTTTTCGGGCTACTATTTTCATATAGAAGCAGATGGGGCAAATTATATTGGGGGGAATATCCTGAGTACCGGAATTTATATGCCCGAACCTAAAGTGTTAAAAAGCATCAGGGAAGAGGTTATGCTTAACGGCGATAAATTTTTCGATATCGTAAATAAGGCAGATGGATTCGGTTTGGAGTTGAGCGACTCATTAAAGAGGGTTCCGACAGGATTTCCTGCCGATCATAAGTATGCCGATTACCTGAAACTCAAGAATTTCTTTATTTCACGGTTTGTTGACGTAAATTTTCTTCTAAAAGATAATCTGCTCGAAAATACAGCCAATGAATTTAAGAAAACTAAAGAGTTTAATGATTTAATTAACAGGGCAGTAGAGTATGCTTATGAGAATATGTAGCCTGAGTTGAACCATTGGGGGCTTTATTGTGTTTTAAAATACAATTAATCTTAAAAAGCATAAAAATGAAACATTTTTTTAAAGGTTTGCTTTTATTGTTAATGGTAGTTTTAACATATAACACAATGATCTCACAAAATACAAAGCCTCTCACGGAAGAGGAGAAGAGAGTTATAATTTATAAGGGGACTGAGGCCCCTTTTTCCGGTAAATTTTACAAATTCAACAAAGAGGGTATATATACCTGTCGACAATGTGGTGCGGAGTTGTACCGTTCCGATTCCAAATTTGACTCAGGTTGTGGTTGGCCAAGTTTCGACGATGAGATTCCCGGTGCTGTTAAAAGGGTTGTCGATGCCGATGGCCACAGAACAGAGATTTTATGTTCAAAATGTGGTGCACATTTGGGGCATGTTTTTATTGGAGAGGGATTCACTCCAAAGAATACAAGGCACTGTGTGAATTCAGTTTCTTTAGAGTTCACTCCGTTAAAACTTCCCAAGTTAAATGCCACTAAACCAAAAGAAGAAGCAGTAGCAATATTTGCCGGAGGTTGTTTTTGGGGAGTAGAACATTTGATGCAACAACAAAAAGGTGTTAAATCGGTTGTAAGCGGTTATATTGGAGGAACAGTTAAAAATCCGACTTATGAACAGGTTTGCTCCAAAACAACAGGACATGCCGAAGCCGTTAAAGTAGTTTATGACCCCGGTATTGTGTCTTACGAAACATTGGCAAAGCTCTTCTTTGAAATACATGACCCGACTCAACTCAATCGTCAGGGGCCGGATATCGGAGATCAGTATCGTTCCGAAATTTTTTATTCAAAAGATTCAGAAAAGAGAGTTGCGGAGGAGTTGATTAAAATATTACAAGAGAAGGGTCTAAAGGTTGTAACTAAAGTAACCAAAGCAACAGAGTTTTACCCTGCAGAAGATTACCATCAGGACTATTATACAAGAAAAGGAACACAACCTTATTGCCACTTCAGAGTAAAGAGATTTTAATCTAGTTGACCTGCTTGTCGGGATTACTTAAAATTTCCTGAACGATTTTAGTTACACTCCTGAAGTCAATCTTACCCGAACTCATCATAGGGAGTTCTCTTATTACAAGAAAATGTTTCGGAAGAGCAATATTCGGAAGTTCGTCACCCATTTTTCTGAGGATTTCCGACTTATTGACCTCAATAGTTACTGTTGCAATTATTGAAGATCCTCTTATTTCGTCGTTTATGTCGACAACACAGCAAGAGACACCCATTGGAAGATGTTTTTCAAGGGTGTTTTCTACTTTTACCAAAGAGACCATCTCCCCTCCAATTTTTACAAATCGTTTAAAACGACCTGCATGCCATAAGTATCCCTCTTCGTCAAAATATCCCATATCGCCTGTATTGTACCAACCGTCAACTAATGCCTCCGCTGTAAGTTCAGAATCTTCGTAATAGCCTTTCATGACAGAATCGCCTTTTGCAAGAATCTTTCCTACTTCTCTGACTTTACACGTTTCCCCTGTTTCGAAATTCTCAATTTTAACCTGAACTCCCGGAATTACTTTACCTGTGCTGCCCGGCTTGTTGAATTCATAAGTATTAACCGAAATAACAGGAGAGGTTTCCGTGGCTCCGTAT
>CAZOOH010000186.1:0-4407 GCA_964581375.1 uncultured Muribaculaceae bacterium | reverse complement strand
GTGAAGCGGTTGACCGGCTCCTCCGATACATCCGCCCGGACAAGCCATAATCTCGATTGCGTGGAAGTGATACATACCATTTCTTATGCCCTCAAGAAGTTTTCTTGCGTTACCAAGCTGATGTGCAATACCGATATTAATTTGAGTACCGTTAAAATTAACAGTGGCCATCCTGATACCCTCAAGACCTCTGAGTTCATGGAAGTCAATCTTCTGAAGTTTAAGACCGGTATATAATTCATAAGCAGTTCTTACAGCAGCCTCGATAACACCGCCTGTAGCTCCGAAGATAACACCTGCACCGGTAGATTCCCCTAACGGTTGATCAAAATCATCATCTTCCAGTACATTGAAATCAATATTCGAAGTTTTGATTAAAGCAGCAAGCTCCCTTGTAGATATCGAGAAATCAACATCAGGATTACCATCCACAATGAACTCCTCTCTTTGACACTCATATTTCTTTGCCAAACAAGGCATAACAGAAACAACAACCAAATCTTCCCTCTTAATACCTAAGATATCGGCATAATAAGTTTTGGCAATTGATCCGAACATCTGTTGCGGAGAGCGAGCAGTTGAAGGAACGTCAAGCATATCCGGGAAGTTAAACTCGAAGAAATTTACCCAAGCAGGACAGCAAGAGGTCAAGATTGGAAGTTTCACTTTTTTATCACCGGCCATGAATTTAGACAATCTGTTTAACAGCTCGTTACCCTCTTCAATAATCGTAAGGTCGGCAGCGAAATCGGTATCAAAAACCTTATGGAAACCGAGTTTTCTTAAGGCAGATACCAGTTTACCGGTTACCAAAGTTCCTGCAGGATATCCAAACTCTTCGCCCAGCGCAGCACGAACAGCAGGCGCAGTTTGAACAATCACTGTCTTAGTAGGATCCGACAAAGCTCTTATAATCTTAGGGGTGTGGTTTATTTCTGTAAGAGCACCTGTAGGACAAACTGCAACACATTGGCCGCAGAAAGTACAAGGAGAATCAATCAGGTCCTCCTCAAATGCAGGAGCAACAACCGACATAAAACCTCTGTTTACAACACTAAGTGCTCCGACAGTTTGAACAGTATTACATATAGTCTCACATCTGCGACAAAGAACACATTTATCCATATTTCTCTTAAGAGCTGGCGAAACGTCTTTTCTGTAAGTCGAAACCTGTGCATTCTCAACAGCGTGAATCTCCCTGATACCCATCTTAACAGACAAATCCTGCAAATCACACTGACCAGACTTAGGACAAATAAGACAATCCTTAGGGTGGTCACTGAGAATCAACTCAAGAACAGTCTTTCTTGAATTCAGAACCCTTCTGTTATTAGTATGAATAACCATACCCTCGGTACACAAAGTAGAACAAGCAGGGGCAAGATTCTTACGACCCTCAACCTCTACAACGCAAATTCTGCAACCACCCGGACGATTTTCAATATTCAGGTGTTCAAGGTTCATATAGCAAAGTACAGGAATGTTTATCCCAATCTCCTTAGCTGCCTGATAGATAGTTTTACCTTTGTCAACTTCTACCGGTGTATTATCTATTATAACATTAACTTTTCCCATATCACTCTGTTATTGGACATTAATTGCAGTAAATTTACATTTATCGTAACAAGCACCGCATCTGATACACTTTTTGGCGTCGATAACGTGTGGTTGTCTTTTCTCACCTTTAATGGCATCTACCGGACAAGATCTTACACAAGCCGTACAACCTGTACAAATTTCAGGATCAATAGAATATAATCTTAACTCTTTGCAACGACCGGCAGGACACTTCCTGTCGATAACGTGAGTAAGATACTCATCATAAAAATGCTCCAAAGTCGAAAGAACAGGATTTGGAGAAGTTTGTCCTAAACCGCACAAAGCAGTGTCTTTTATTACCTTTCCAAGGTTTTGCAGATAGTTCAAATCCTCTTCTGTTCCCTTACCTGAAGTAATCTTCTCAAGGATTTCGTGCAAACGTTTGTTACCGATACGGCATGGAGAACATTTTCCGCAAGACTCCTCAACCGAGAAATCAAGATAGAATTTTGCAACAGCTACCATGCAGTCATCTTCGTCCATAACAATCATACCGCCAGAGCCCATCATTGAACCTGCAGCTAAAAGATTATCATAATCTATTGGAATATCGAGATGTTTTTCGGTAAGACATCCTCCCGAAGGACCACCTGTCTGAACTGCTTTAAACTTCTTTCCGTCTTTAATACCGCCGCCAATTTCGTAAATAATTTCACGAAGAGTAATTCCCATAGGAACCTCTATAAGACCAACGTTATTAATCTTTCCTGCCAATGCAAATACTTTTGTACCTTTTGATTTTTCGGTACCAATCGAAGAGAACCAATCTGCACCCTTAAGAATAATTACGGGTATACTGGCAAAAGTCTCAACATTGTTTACGTTGGTAGGTTTTCCTAAATATCCGCTCTCTGCTGGATACGGCGGCTTAACAGAAGGTTCACCTCTTTTTCCCTCCATAGAGTGAATAAGAGCTGTCTCTTCGCCGCACACAAATGCACCGGCACCATAACGAAATTCAATATCGAATTCAAATCCGGTTCCCAATATTTCTTTTCCTAAAAGACCAAATTCACGGGCTTGGTCAATTGCAATTTTAAGACGTTTAATAGCAAGTGGATATTCAGCCCTGATGTAAATAAGACCCTTTGAAGCACCTATACAGTAACCGCAAATAGCCATCGATTCAATAACTGAATGAGGGTCGCCTTCAAGAATTGAACGGTCCATAAATGCTCCAGGGTCTCCCTCATCGGCATTACAAACCACATATTTTTGATCGGCTTTAAACTTGGATGCAATTTCCCATTTAATACCGGTTGGGAAACCTCCGCCGCCGCGTCCTCTTAAGCCCGATTTTTTAATAAGCTCAATAGTATCGACAGGCGAAATTTCGGTAAGAACCTTACCTAGAGCCGCATAACCATCTCTTGAAATATACTCTTCAATATTTTCAGGATCAATAAACCCGCAATTTCTTAAAGCAATTCTGAGTTGTTTTTGGTAAAAACCCATATGTTTTGAATCTTCGATGTGGGTCTTTGTTTTAGGATCTTCATAAAGCAATCTTGTCACTTTACGACCTTTCAAAATGTGTTCAGCAACAATCTCTTTACAATCTTCCGGTTTAACCTGAGTGTAAAAAGTGTTATCAGGAATAATTTTTACAATAGGGCCCTTTTCACAAAAACCGAAACAACCTGTTGTAACTACCTGAGCATCATTTTCAAGACCATTTGCTTTAAGCTCAGCCTTAAAAGTATCGACTATCTCTTTACTTTGAGATGCGCGACAACCTGTGCCTCCGCATACCAATAAATGCATTTTGTATTGTGACATATCAACAACTATTTTTGATTGATTGTCTTGTAATTAACCGGCAGAATTCCGTCAATAAGTTCTCCTTTAAGAACATATTTTTCAATAATTTCTACGGCAATTTTTTCATTTACGAAAGAGAATACCAAAGGGTCCTCCCCTGGTTTTTTAACTTCAACTGTTGGTTCAGCGTAGCAGTAACCCATACACCCTCCTTGAGTGACTATTGCCGGAATTTTGTCCTTTTCAATTTTTTCGATGAGCGCATTCATGACACTTCTGGCACCTGCAGCAATACCGCATGTAGCCATACCGACACGAATTTGGACAAGAGATTCAGGCGAATTGCTTTTCTCACGGATATTCATTCCGCTTGCAAGATCGTGCTTTATCTTGCGCAAATCGTCCAAAGACTTGATTTTGTTCATACTTGTATTTTATATTAGATTGTGAGTCTTTATGAGGGAATTAATTGTACAAAAATAAGAAAAATAACTCAAATAATAACAAATTATAACAAAATAATTACAAATCATAAGCAATACAATCAAAAATCAGCGTTTTTAATATCATCCATATTAGTTTTGATCATATTTATCATTAATTTTATAATCTGAGGATCGTTAAAAGGTGTCTCTTCAAGGATATCTTTCACCTCAGCAGTATTAAAATTATACTCCTTGCCATTAAATATGTATTTAAAAGAGAACTCAATATCAAGATTGGAAGAAGCAGTAAGAATAAACACATTTGCAACATCGCCCAAAGGAGGCCTGTCGATATGCGAATGAACAAATTTTGCAGTGACTTTTGTACCCACATTCACTTCAGAATCAATTTTGAGTTCACCTCCGCTTTCTACAGCAGTCTGCCTGTAAAGAGGAATGCCCATACCTACTTTACGCGTGGTTCTGGATGTAAACCATGGATCGGTTACTTTTTGCAAAACCTCTTTTGACATCCCCTTTCCGTTATCTTCAATAATTATAATAAGATAATCTTCATTCAAATTCTCCTCAATGGTAAGTATGATATTATTTGCACCAGAAT
>CAZOOH010000185.1:0-4437 GCA_964581375.1 uncultured Muribaculaceae bacterium | reverse complement strand
AGGGAAATGTAAACATCGAAAAGTTGAATGTAGCCGAAACCTCGGAAAAAGGAATCAGCCTGGCTGTAATTTCGGCAGTGACTCCCGAAGATTCGATTATGAGAGTAGTTAATTTACTCAATAATGTAATTGATGTTATCGAGGCTCGCTATTATGAGCCGGAAGATATGATTTATAAAGAGTTGGGAATATTTAAAAATTTAAAAATAACAGTTTAAAATAGTATTATGGCAAAAATGAATTTTGGCGGAGTAGTTGAAAATGTAGTTACCCGTGAGGAGTTTCCTTTAAAAAAGGCTCAAGAGGTTCTTAAAGATGAAACAATTGCAATTATCGGTTACGGTGTGCAGGGCCCCGGTCAGGCATTAAATTTAAAAGAGAACGGATTCAATGTAATTATAGGACAGAGAAAAGATTCTCCTACCTGGGATAAAGCAGTCAAAGATGGTTGGAATCCTGGAGAGACTCTTTTTGAAATTGAAGAGGCTTGCGAAAAGGCAACAATTATTCAATATTTGTTATCTGATGCAGGGCAGATTCTGCTTTGGCCTACAATTAAAAAGTATCTGACTCCGGGAAAGGCACTCTATTTTTCTCACGGATTTGCCATTACATACAGCGAAAGAACAGGAATTGTTCCTCCGGAAGGAGTTGATGTGATTCTTGTCGCTCCTAAAGGTTCGGGAACTTCGCTTCGCAGGCTCTTTTTAGAGGGTCGCGGTCTGAATTCCAGTTATGCAATTTATAAAGATGCAACAGGAAAAGCATTTGACAGAGTTGTTGCTCTGGGAGTAGGGATTGGCTCGGGATATCTTTTTGAAACAACGTTTAAAAAAGAGGTATACAGCGATCTTACAGGCGAAAGAGGAACATTAATGGGGGCTATTCAAGGAATTTTCGCTGCCCAGTACGACACGCTGAGAGCAAACGGACATACACCTTCAGAGGCGTTTAACGAAACTGTCGAAGAACTGACACAAAGTCTTATGCCTTTAGTAGCAGAGAACGGAATGGATTGGATGTATGCCAACTGCTCTACAACAGCTCAACGCGGAGCCCTTGACTGGTGGAAAAAATTCAGAGATGCAACCAAACCGGTATTTGAATCTTTGTATGATGAAGTACAGAAAGGGGAAGAGGCCCAAAAATCTATAAACTCAAACAGTAAATCCGATTACAGAGTTAAATTGGATGAGGAGCTCAGGCAGATGCGTGAGAGCGAAATGTGGCAGACAGGGGAGGTTGTAAGGAGCTTAAGACCAGAGAGAGCTAAAAAATGAGATCTCTTTGGCCAAAACCATCAGATGTGGAAATTGCAAGTAAACTCATAAGCGAAGTGGTGAAACCCACTCCGCTTATGAAGAACTACAATTTGAGTGAACGCTATCACTCAAACATCTGCCTTAAAAGAGAAGATTTACAGATAGTTCGTTCTTATAAAATAAGGGGGGCATTTAACAAAATTAAGTCACTCTCTCCCGAAAAACTCAAAAACGGAGTTGTGTGCGCAAGTGCCGGTAATCATGCACAAGGTGTTGCGCTCACGTGCAAAACTCTCGGAATAAAAGGTGTTATATATATGCCGGCAACAACACCCAAACAAAAAATTGCTCAAGTCAAGATGTTTGGAAATGGTCTCATAGAGATTGTGCTTGAGGGCGATACCTTTGATGAAGCTAATAAATTGGCGTTGAGGTACTGCAAGGAGCACAAAATGAGCTTTATACATCCGTTCGATGACCCTAAAATTATTGAGGGACAAGCTACTGTTGCTTATGAATTACTAAGCGAGGAGGGCGATAAAATAGATTTTCTGTTTATTCCGATTGGCGGAGGTGGATTAGCTGCCGGAATGGGTTCCTATTTTAAGCAGATGAGTCCAAATACCAAAATAATTGGTGTAGAACCTGCTGGAGCACCGAGTATGAGAGCGGCAATTGATGCCGGAATGCCGGTTGAACTTGATTCAATTGACAAATTTATTGACGGGGCTGCGGTTAAAAAGGTGGGTGAGCTTAATTACGAAATTTGTAAAGAAGTGTTGGACGACATTATTTCTGTTCCTGAGGGCTCAGTTTGTACAACTATTCTCGAATTATACAATCAGAATGCAATTGTTGCAGAACCTGCCGGAGCTTTGTCAATTGCCGCCCTTAAGTACTACTCCGAAAAAATCAAAGGGAAGAGGGTTGTGTGTATTGTGAGTGGGAGCAATAACGATATCACTCGTATGGAGGAGATACGGGAGCGCTCTTTGTTACATGAAGGCTACAAACACTATTTTATAATAAGGTTTCCTCAGAGGGCGGGTGCTTTGCTTAATTTTGTGCAAAATATCCTGGGCCCTAAGGATGATATTACTCATTTTTCTTATCAAAAAAAAAAATAATCGTGAAGCGGGGCCAGCTGTCATTGGAATAGAACTGGCCGACAGGAAAGATTTTCAGCATCTGATAAAAAGGATGGATAAACACGATATTATTTACGAGTACTTGAACGACAAACAGGATTTGTTCGGATTTCTCGTTTAAATTTGCAAACATTTTAAAAACATTTCTCAATATGGCTACAGACTGGTCAAATTTGACATTCTCTTATTCAAAAACCAATACGATTTTGGTTGCACACTTCAAAGACGGCAAATGGAGCAATCTGCAAAGCAGAAGCAGTGACGATATTACAATCAGTGCCCTCTCGGGTTCGCTCCACTACGGATTGCAGGCTTTTGAAGGGCTTAAAGCCTATAGAGGGGCAGATGATAAAGTTAGACTATTTCGTCCCGACGAGAATGCGTTGCGAATGAAACGATCGGCCGAATATATTGGTCTCCAGGCTCCTCCAAAAGAGATGTTTATTGAAGCATGCAAAAGGATTGTTCTTGAGAATATTGAATTTTTGCCTCCATATGAAACAGGGGCCACAATGTACATCAGGCCTCTGATAATTGGTGTCGGGCCTCAGATTGGGGTTCACATATCTCAGGAGACTCTTTTTATTGTGGCAGCTATGCCTATAGGAGCCTATTTCGGTAAATCGCTTGTTCCGGCAAAGGCGGTTATTGCAAGTGATCATGACAGGGCTGCACCAATGGGAACAGGTTCTTATAAACTTGGTGGAAACTACGCAGGTACTGTCTTATTTGGAGCATCTGCAAAAAAACAGGGTTATACTACGGTTTTGTATTTAGATTCACGCGAGAAAAAGTATATCGACGAATTTTCTGCTGCCAATTTCTTTGGAATTAAAGGGAATACATATATTACTCCTGAGTCGCCGTCAATCTTACCCTCTATTACAAATAAGTCATTGATTGAGGTTGCCGTTGATTCGGGAATGAAATTTGAGCGTCGCCCTGTAGCGGTTGAAGAGCTTGAATCATTTGACGAGGTGGGGGCTGTCGGAACGGCTGTCGTGATTTCGCCAATATGTCAAATTGATGTAAAACCGGGATGGGAGGGAGTGTCGAATATTGAAAATCCGGTTGTGACCAAGGTTTATTCTTATGGTGACCCAAATTCTGCCGGTGAAAAATCTCTTCTCCTCTATAATAAATTGACCGGTATTCAGTTTGGAACTGAGCCCGATAAGTTTGGGTGGTGTGTTATATTGTAGTAATTTTACGTTAATTAAACTTAACGCAAAATGAAAAAACTCATTCTGACTCTTTTTGTGGGTCTCTCATTTCTCTCTTTTTTACTCTCTTGTTCAAATTCGGAAGATAGGGGAAAATTTGTATATGTTAAAGATGGTCACTTCATTAAAGATGGTGAACCATACTACTTTACTGGTACGAATTTGTGGTATGGTGCTATTTTGGCCTCTGAAGGCACTGGAGGCGATACTTTACGTCTGTTCAAAGAACTTGATAAACTGAAGGAGATGGGTATTGAGAATTTACGTGTTTTGGTCGGTTCGGACGGATTGTGGGGTGTAACATCGAAGGTTGAACCAACTTTACAAACTGCTCCCGGTGTATATAATGATACTATTTTAAGAGGGTTGGACAGGTTTATGGTTGAGTTGTCTAAAAGGGAGATGAGTGCAGTTTTGTATCTTAATAACTCCTGGGAGTGGTCGGGTGGATATTCTCAATACCTCATGTGGGCGGGCTACGGTAAAGCCCCTTTACCAGGTATTGACGGCTGGGATCCATTCGTAGATTATGTAAAACAGTTTGTAAATTGTGACTCTTGTAAGAGTATGTTTGATTCTTACGTAAAATTTATTGTTTCAAGAACAAACTCTATTACCGGAGTAAAATATAAGGATGATCCTACTATTTTTTCATGGCAGATAGGAAATGAGCCGAGGGCTTTCGCAAAAGAGAACAAAGAGGTGTTTGAAAAGTGGATGGGTCATGTTGCTAAATTAATTAAATCGATTGACTCTAATCACATGGTTTCGAGCGGTAGTGAAGGGAAGGTTGGTTGCGAAATG
>CAZOOH010000184.1:2040-4445 GCA_964581375.1 uncultured Muribaculaceae bacterium | reverse complement strand
ATTTCGCCTTTTTCTACGCGGTCGCCTTGTTTGGCGTTGATTTGGACGAGCTTGCCGGTGAAGTTGGTTTTTACCTCTTCTAAGCCGTAGTAAGCTTGTACAAAGCAAACGGTGCTGCCCTCTTTAACCTCGGTGCCTACGGCAGGAGCGACAGATGGATTATCTGCACGGTCGTACTCCCAAACGATTTGTCCTTTGGCAGGAGACTGGATAGGTTTGGCGTCAGGGTATCTGCTCATAACTGCCTCAACGTCAACTTTTGGCATTTCAAGCACAGGACGGGTGATGATAATTGGAGCGCCCGCTTTTGCTTTTGCCTGCTCAAGTTCTTGTTGGAAGCGTTGTTTTGCCACGCCCGATTTGTAATCGCGGTATTGTCTTTCGTGCATTGCGAATTCGAAGAGCTCCTCGTCGTCTTGTCCGAAATCCCATTTGAGTTCGACCATCTCCTTTTTGAACTTTTCGAGTTCGTCGGGGAAAGCGGCCTGAGGGTCGCCGGTGTAGAACTCCATTCCTTTCTCTTTGGCAAGTTTGATAATCTCAGGATCGAGAGTGCCCGGAAGTTTACCTGCTTTACCGAGAATCATGTTCCAGGTATCTTTGTCGATAGTTGACCAGCGAGGTTCGCCTTTAAGCATGTGCATGAGGTTCATGAGCGCGATGTTCTTAACATATTGGCTGAAAGGAGTTACCAACGGCGGGTAACCTAGTTTAGGCCAAACATACTCAACCTCCTGGAACAGCATCACAACAAGCTCATTGAGAGCGAGTTCCTTTTTGCCCTGATTGCGGAGCGACATATTGATTGCGCCCTGGAAACCTTTAAGGTCGGCCATCATAGAACCCATCATACCGCCCGGCAGACCGCAACCCACTAAGAGAGAAGACATCTGCTTATTACCCGGGTCGATAAAGTAACCGAGAAAATCGTCGATATAAGTCTGAGTAAGGCGGCGCGCCTCCATATATGCGTCCATGTTGATCTCCTTAACAAGGAAACCGGCATCTTTGAGCATAGCCTGAACGGTAATAACGTCCGGGTGAACCATCCCCCATGAGAGCGGTTCCATTGCAACGTCTATGTAATCGGCACCGGCTCTGGCAACCTCAAGCATAGAGGCAACAGAGAAACCGGGACCTGAGTGTCCGTGGTATTCAACTGCGATGTGCGGATATTTATCTTTGATAGCCTTAGTCAATCTGCCTAAAAAAGCAGGTCTTCCGATTCCGGCCATATCTTTAAGGCAGATTTCGTCGCAGCCGTTTTCGACAACCTGATCGACGATATTCATATAGTACTCCACAGTGTTAATAGGAGAGTGGGTAATACTCAGAGCAACCTGAGAAATCATACCGCCCTCTTTTGCATACTGGACAGATGCTTTCAGATTTCGCGGATCGTTTAGCCCGCAGAAAGAGCGTGAAATATTTGTACCTTGTTTTGCTTTAACCTTGTACATAAGCTTGCGAACATCGGCTGGCACAGGGTTCATCCTGATACCGTTGAGACCCCTTTCGAGCATATGCGTTTGAATACCAACCTTATTAAAAGGAGCAGTCCATTCACGGACAGCTTTATTCGGGTTTTCGCCGAATAGCAGATTAACTTGTTCGAATGCACCGCCGTTGGTTTCAACGCGATCGAAACACCCCATGTCGATAATAACCGGAGCGATCTCTTTTAACTGATGAACCATCGGAACATACTTTCCCGATGATTGCCACATGTCCCTGTATAACAGAGAGAATTTGATTTCACGAGCCATAACTTTACTTTTACTTTACTTAGAATTCCTAATTTCTTAAGAGGTGGCAAAGTTATTAAAAAAGAACTTCAAACTACAATTCTTTTTATATAATGTATAAATTTATTTCAACACTTTTTCCACCGAAAAAGCATCATTATTTAAAAAAAAATTGTACTTTTGCACTCCCAAACAAGGACGAAAAAGAGCCCGTCTCCTGCATAAAGCCCGATACAGCTCATTTTCAATATTATACGGTGGTCGTAGCTCAGCTGGTTAGAGCGCTAGTTTGTGGCACTAGAGGTCGTGGGTTCGAACCCCATCTTCCACCCAAAGAAAAGTACCCTTAACACAAAAAAGCCCGCAGCAAATTTATTTGCTGCGGGTGATTTTTTATGCAGGGCGTATTGCTCGCAATAACGACCAGCATAAAAAATCACCCACAACCGGTTCCCGGTTGCGGGCTTTTTTGTACTTATCAACACAACTTTTCTTTGACGGCCCCCCTCCAGGGCTCGCCGACCAACGGGAGGCAACAGCCCGCAGGGGGCCTAACAACACAAAACATCATCCCGGTTGCGGGCTTTTTTTGTAAACATCAACCTACTTTTCTTTGACGGCCCCCCTCCAGGGCTCGCCGACCAACGGGAGGCAACAGCC
>CAZOOH010000184.1:0-1940 GCA_964581375.1 uncultured Muribaculaceae bacterium | reverse complement strand
CGCAGGGGGCAAAAATTCTCCAATATTCTCGCA
This sequence comes from uncultured Muribaculaceae bacterium, assembly GCA_964581375.1. Classification (GTDB taxonomy): domain Bacteria; phylum Bacteroidota; class Bacteroidia; order Bacteroidales; family UBA932; genus JAFIHK01. The sequence continues at coordinate 1,907 of CAZOOH010000184.1, read as the reverse complement.
GAACTGCATTTCGATTTTGATAAAAACATTTAAAAATCATAATTTTACAAAATGAAATCTGCAATATTATGAGGTATATTAAAATTTCGACATCTCTTTTAACTCTTTTTACAATTGTTAGAATTAATGCACAAGTTTACACTCCTTATTATTCGATTAATAAGGTAATATCTCAGAACAATAAATTCTTTCTCAAAACAATTCCATATGACAATATAGTAGAGACACCAACAGGCAAAACAATTGTTTATAAAGCAGATTCTACAATTCTCTACGAGTTGCCAAGATATTTTGAGATAAAAGACAATTTAAATGAACTGTTCATTAGTAAAGATGGAAGATATGTTGCTTATATTATTGATAATGAATATAAATGGAATAAGACTCATTTTAGCAACATAGAATTGTATAAAGATGGTAATCTATTAAAAACGTATTCAATTAAAGAATTAATAAATTGCAATCCGGACAGTAATTTCTGCTCTCTATTCTATAAAAATGCAATTAGCGAAGAGGATTGGATTAATGGAGAAAAAATAATTTTATACAAAGAAAATTCCACTCCATTTCAAATTCAGCTTACTAAGAAAGCTTGCTACATTTCAAATGACATAATTTACATATATACAAATGCCGACGAGCTCATAAAATTAGATATTAAAGCAGGACAATTCACCCGGAATCCATTTAATTCATTAAAATATAGAAGATTTAAACACCTTAAGACAATGAAATTTGATTCAAAGAAATTCAGACTCAATCAAGATTATCAAATTCCAAGTCTTTCAAATAAACAAAGCCTTAATGAAGGTTTAGCAAATTACCTGGGAATGGCTGTATTTCATGAAAATGAGAAAGGAGCAAAAGATTATAAGAATTACAAATTATTTCTCGATTTGATGATTGATACTACTGGAAAAGCACAAATTATCTCAATTAAAAATTTAAAGAAATTGCCCGAAGATAAAATTAAATTATTTGTTGAATCTGCTTTATTTGAAACCAATTCCATCCCAAAAGGAGTTGATAAGTGGCTATTTTCAGGGGTACTTTGTTTTGTGAATAAAAACAGAGAAGAGGCTAAAAAGGAGAGAGTCCAAGATTTAATTGACGAGAAATTGGAATATGAAAATAGGTTAGTTGCCGATACTATAGATGGCCATTACATCCCAAAAAATCTTGAAGAGTGCTTTATTGAGTTAGATAAGATACTTAAGCCAATTACTAAAAAGGTAATAAAAAATGAAAATGGTGAATATAATTGGTATGATTCTCATTTTGGCATAGGACTTTGGATTAGAAACAATTGGAGTTTGTGGGGAGGTTCCAGATTAGAACAATATTTTCGAAGCAAAGGTGAACTTTTTGCAGATGATATGTCCGGCGTAATAATCAGTTATTATATTGATTGGCTAAACGGCAAACATGACGAATGGAAAGCATACGATAATCAAAAATTGAAGTAAATCGACTTATTTCAAAACCACTTATACTCCATATTAAGTCTCCTATAAGCAACAATCGGCAAAGCATAAAACGCCGCTTTCCCTAGTAAAACTTAGGATTTATAACCATCAGCAAAATATTTAATATCATTATTTGCTTAAACCACATAAATATCATAGCTTTACACTGCATTACATACCATATAAATATACCGCACATCTTTTGCAGAGGAGGAAACAAAGGTAGAAATCAAGATAAGTATGGTCATATTTCAATAATGCCCCTCAATCCCTTATAATTAAATCATATACAGCCCATTCATGCTTTATTTATATTGTTCGACAAACATATATGATACTCATCGCTTTTCGTATGCTTGAAACCTTATTGTTGAATATATAAACAAGTTATGGGTCAGTTGCGGGATACATAGTTGAAGAGTATTGAATCACAAAGAGTTT
>CAZOOH010000183.1:0-4446 GCA_964581375.1 uncultured Muribaculaceae bacterium | reverse complement strand
TACATATTCGTAATTATTTTTAATCAAATCCCAAATAAGAGACTTTATTTCCGTCGAGTCAGGATTATAAAACCTGTTTTGAACATAGGCATCAATTCTCGACACATAGTAAATCAATGTTTTTAAATGATTGCTAAAATCATTTTCGGCTTCATTTACAAAAATTTTTGCATCATCTCTCTCATATCTCTCTAAATTGCTGATGTTCTGATGATAAGAAATTTCAAATCCCAGATGGACAATCAAAACCCAAACAACCATCAAAATCGGAATTGTAAGTAATTCCTTAAATTTAAACTTATTCATAATTGTCTTTTTTAGCAATCAACTATGTTTATTAAAAATAATTCCGGCACTATTGATTGCAAATTCAACATATTTCATAACCATACAAGAATAATCAAGTAATTTATAACAACTTATAAAATCATTATTTTTAAATATCTCATAAAAATCCGATATTTCATAAAACAAGATATTCTCAACAGATTGTTCATTGGTTTCAAAATTCCTCCCCTGGACATCAAACAATACCCTGCGGCATAAACTACCGCTGCCCTCTACATGAATATATCCGTTTTGACCCTGAATAATTACATAACTTTTGCCATACGAGTCTTTTGAAGCAGTACAGTCGCAAATAAATCCCGGATATTTCAAAATTGCAGTTCCCGAAGTGTCAATTCCATTATCGTAAAGATTAGGGAAATACTCAATATTATTCGGTTCTCCAAAAAGATTCATTACAAAATGCAAATTATAAATATTCAAATCCATGAAAGTACCTCCCGAAAATTGAGGGTTAAAAACATTCGGAAGCTCACCAGCTCTCAATTTGTCATATTTTAAAGAGTATTGAGTATAATTACATTTAACAAGTTTTACAGGAGCAATCGACGGTAAAAATTCTTTAATTTTCTTATAATTAGGCAGATGTATTGTCGTAATAGCCTCAAAAAGAAAAAGATTCCTTTTTTTAGCAACCTCAGCCAGTTTTAACGCTTCAACATATTCCGATGTAAAAGGTTTTTCGCAAATAACATTTTTGCCCGCCTCCAGTGATTTTAAAGTATGTTCAAAATGAAGAGAGTTTGGAGAAGCAACATATATAAAATTGATATCTTTATCGGCAAGCATCTCTTCGAGATGAATATAGACCTTCTCAATTCCGTTTTTGCGGGCAAAAGCAACTCCACTTACAATACTTCTTGAATAAACTGCAACAAAAGAGACACCGTCAATATCCTGAGCAGCAGCAATAAATCGCTCAACAATTATACCGGTTCCAATAACACCAAATTTCATACAAGACAATTTAAATAGACAACTATCCCTGTCGCTTTATCTTTCGAATAATCGAAAACAACTTGAAAGTAAACATTATGATCCAAACCAGTACAAGAATACCACCCGGCATCGCAATAGCGGTAGCATACCTTTCGGCAAAAGGAAAAAAGGTAATTATGACAACATATAATCCCAACAAAGAGTTTCCAATTATACCCATCATAGATGTAATCTTACCAAACACTTTCCCGTTTCGCATAGAAATGGAAAATATCAAATTACCGATTACGGGAAGTAACATCCCTAGAAAAACTGAACCGCCGCCGTGCGCCCCCTTAACAAGAAAAGCCTCTCCGGCAGCCTCATATAAAATCTTTTGCTGAGAAGTCACAGTCCCAAAATATTTCTGACTTAAGTCCAACATAGCCAAAGCACTGTTACCGCATATATAAATTATACTTCCGCTAAGAAATACAACAAAAGCAAATGTTGCCGTAGCCTTACAAGCCCTTCTTAGTGAAGCATATACAGCAAACATAACGGGAATAGAGAGTACTTGAATAATAACATTCAATAAATCGAGATTATACAGCCCCAGCAGCGGATTTTGTTGCAATTGGGAAAACCGACCGGCAGCACTCATTGGCAGCTGAGTAAGATCGCCACCAAGAACCATTCCGACAGATACATCTACCAATATCCCAAATAGAACAAAGAGTGAAAAAATTGCTCCGGTAAGATAAATTCCTCTCCAACGACTGCTTAAATCTTCCATAGTTTTAGTTTATATAAAATTATACTATTTTAAACTCTATCTGAACACCGATTTTATTTCATCAAGTTTGGCAATATCTGCCTGTGAAATAACAAAATGGTCAACTTTGGTATTTTCAAGGATTCTATCGGCAGATGTCGATTTTGGCAGCGGCAATGTCTCTTTTTGTAGAGCATATTTAATTAAAAGCTGAGCAGTTGTTACACCGTAACTTTTTGCCATACCTTGTAAAAACTCATCTTTTAATGCCCTGCCCGTAGCAAGGGGAGAGTATGCTTCGACTAAAATATTGTGTTTGCGACAAAAATCTACATACTCATCCTGAGTTCGCCCCACATGAAACGCAATTTGATTTGCCATAGGAACAATGTCACAACTCTCTATAATTGCAGATATATCGGCGGGACTGAAGTTTGAAACACCTATTGCTCTGATTTTCCCTTCATTGTACAGCTTTTCAAAAGCTTTCCAAGACTGAATATTTTGGGCAGTGCAATCCTTACCGATTTCAAACCATGGCCATGGAGCGTGAATAAGATATAAATCGAGATAGTCTGTTCCAAGGTTTTTAAGCGTTGAATCGAATGCTGCAAGAGCCTCATCGTAACCCTTAACCTCTGCCGGAAGTTTGCTGGTAATAAACACCTCATCTCTTGAGAGCCCCGAAGCCTTTATGGCTTTACCTACACCATTTTCATTCTTATATGCGAGGGCCGTGTCTATATGAGTGTATCCCAGCTCGATAGCAGTTTTTACAGCATCAAAAGCAACATCATCGGGAATCTGCCAGGTACCAAACCCAATTTTAGGGATTTTAACCCCATTGTACATTGTAAAGTATTCTTTAAGAAATGACATATTATCTTAGATTAAATTTCATTTACTAAAGATACAATATTTAATACTTACACTATGAATCAAATTATAATAATTGTAAATATTATTTTACACTCTTCTCATATTCAGGTCTTTTAAAAGTTGATTTCCTCTCATATCCCTATTTTTTTAATGCAGCTTTTGTAAAAATGTACTCAGGAATCGATTGATCAAATTTTATTGAAAGGAATTTAAATTGGGTACCATTTCCCTGCTTGAGCATATCTTTATACAGGATAACCGTGGGAAACCATCTGCCCTGAAACTGCTTGGGTTCGCTTAATATTGTACGTTTTAACAGTTGACCGCTTTTGGCATACAACTCCTCCTTAAGAGGAATAAACCGCTCATTATCAATCCATATAACTCTCTTATAATAAGCAGCATCGTCACTTTTGGCCAATAGTTCGAGTTTAAAAGTGTTTCTCCCGTCAATCTGTTCCGATCCTGTATACGAGGCATTGTAAATATCCGTAAGTTTGCGGTCATCCATCATATCTTCATAAGAGAGATCGGAGCCCATTACCGACTGCCTGAGCATATGACCTGCAATCTGAATTATTCTGTCGGTTGAGGGAGAGTATATCCAAAGTTGTTTTTCAAGTTTTAACATTTTTGTTCCTTGCTCCCGGGCTGGAGAGAGGTATTCGGTGTAAGACTTTTTATCGCCTGCAGAGTAAGATTTTGAAGTAATTGTCCTGCTGCCTCTTGCCCCAATGATTGTCATTTCGGATTCAAAGACCCTGTTTTCGGAGCTCATATTTTTGTCCATCTTCCTGAGAATATCATCGGCATTAGGTTGACCTGCTGCAATTAATGGCAGAATTGTCAATATAAATATTAAGGTTTTTTTCATGATTGCGGTTATTTTCATGACTCCAGTTCTTTAAAAAGTTGAGAAGTTTTTCGTTTGTATATTCCTATTCCTGCGAGCATTGTTCCAAGTACTGTTGAGAAGAGACCGGGGAAAAATCCGATGAAAAAATCTATTGTGGATATTCTTGCTTTTATTACCGAAGGCATGAGCATAGCTGCTCCCTTCATCATTCCGGAAATATCAATTCCGTAGACTTGCAAGTACCAGGATATAAGCAGACCGAACATAGTTCCGATAACAGTTCCTGCTGTTCCGACAGCTATCGATTCGTAAATGAGAGTAGAGTATACATGTCGCTTCTCCTCACCCATGGCAAGTCTCACCCCGAACTCTCCGTAGCGTCTCAGACTCCCCAGAAGGCCCGCATTCCACAGAACCAAAGCCATTGCAATAACAAATATTGCAGTAACATAGGTACCGTACATACTCGAAACAGATACAATCTGCCCCATGTTGCCTTGCATGCTTAACGGCTTCATTACAGGAGCATAAATATTTGCTGAATCGTTACGCGAATTATTAAATTTATTGGCAATCTCCACAGCTTTATCGTCATCATAAAAACCTGTTCCCAGGAAGCCAACTATCTCACCCGCGGCATCCTGCATATCAAGAGCATTTCTTGCATCTT
>CAZOOH010000182.1:0-4460 GCA_964581375.1 uncultured Muribaculaceae bacterium | reverse complement strand
ATGGGCACTCTTCTTGAAATGGAGGCGCAAATGGCAACTGAGAGAGTGCAGGTAGTTAATGCTCAAAATCAGGTAAGGGCAAATATTCTTACTTTAAAACAACTATTGGACCTGCCTGAGGAGATCTCTTTTGACGTTTTAATTCCCGATATCGATGTCACTCTTGCTATGTTTAAAGGGGAAGACATAAATAATCTTTATTCAATCTCTATGAATTTGCCGCAAATTCAAAGTGCAAAACTTGCTCTTCAAAATTCCGGTACAAATCTAAAACTTGCAAAAGGACAACTTCTGCCTTCCGTTTCACTTTCGGCCGGTTATGGCACTAATTATTCAGACTCAAGAAGTGATGCATTTTTCCAGCAAATGAAAGATAACAGAAATCCATCTGTAAGTTTTAGTTTAAGTATTCCTATTTTTAACTCTTTATCGGCCAAAACCATGGTTAAAAATGCCGAATTGAGTCTTAAAAATTCTCAGTTAAATCTTAAGAGTAAAGAACAGCAATTATTTAAGGAGATTCAACAGGCTAATAATGATGCACTTGCTTTATACGAGAAATATATTGCATCCGGTCAAAATGTCAAAGCTATGGAGGAGTCTTTCAGATATGTGCAGGAGAAATTTAACATAGGTGCTCTTAACGCTACCGATTTTACTGTGGCTAAGACTAACTTGATCAAAGCTAAATCCGATTATATTCAATCTAAATACCAGTTTGTTTTCCAACTAAAAGTACTGGATTTTTACAAAGGGGCTCAAATAGTTTTATAATTTAACCATACATAAATGAAATTCAAGTTAAATATCAAGTGGATAATAATCGCAACAGTTGCGATTATTGTGGTTTTAATTTTTGCGACTAAAGGCAGGAATGACCGAGCAGTAAAAGTTAATACTCAAGAGGTCCTTAAAAAGGATATAGTTGAGGTTATTCCGGCTAACGGAAAAATTCAGCCGGTTGTTGAAGTTAAAATCAGTCCGGATGTTTCAGGAGAAATCGTTGAACTGAATTTTGAAGAGGGTGACTTCGTAAAAAAAGGTGATCTTGTTATTAAAATCAAACAGGATGTTTACATCTCTATGAAAGAAAAAGCTGAGGCCTCACTTAATGCTATTAAAGCACAGTTCTCGCAACAACAGGCTCAGTTCAGACAAATTGAACAGGCATATAACCGTAATAAAAAGCTGTTTGATCAAAAGGCTATTTCTGAATCGGAATATGAGACTTCTTTATCTCAATATGAAGTTGCTCAAGGGCAGCTTAAAGCTGCTGAATATAACATAAAGAGTGCATCTGCCGCATTAAAAGAGACACAGGAAAACCTTATAAAAACTACAATTTACTCTCCTATGGATGGTATAATTTCCAAGATGAATGTAGAGAAGGGCGAAAGGGTTGTGGGCACAAGCCAAATGGCAGGTACGGAACTGTTCAGAGTTGCCAATCTTAATGATATGGAGGTTTTGGTAGATGTTAATGAAAATGACATTGTAAGATTAAGCCAAAATGATACTGCCGAAATTGAGGTGGATGCCTATCCGGGGAAAAAATTCACAGGGGTTGTTACTCAAATTGCGAATTCTGCTAAAAATATTGGAGGAGGTGTCGATCAGGTTACAAATTTTGAGGTAAAAATTAGAATTCTTCCTGTTTTGGACAGTAAAAATGGTATTAGTAATCTCTTCCGTCCCGGAATGTCGGCTTCTGTTTCAATTAAGACTGAAACTAAATTCGGAGCTCTCTCTGTTCCTTTACAAGCTATAACTACTCGTTCTGATCTTAAAAAGGATACCGTAAAAAAAGAGGGCGATAAGGTTATCGAACAAGTTTTTGTAATGATTAAGGACACTGTTCAGGTAAGAGAAATTACAACCGGTATTCAAGACTTAAACAACATAGAGGTCGTATCCGGCTTAAAAGAGGGTGAAGTTATAGTCACAGGACCTTATGCAGCTATAAGTAAAACACTTAAGAGTGGTAGTAAGGTAGAAAAAATAGATAAGGATAAGGGAAAAAATAAGAACAACGCTACAAAAGGGAAATGAGTTCACAGAGATTCCTGATGATTGAAACCGGTACCGAAATATGCTCGGTTGCTTTGAGTTATGGTGACTCTGTATCCGATGAAATTGTTATTAGAGAACCCAGATCTCATACCAGAGTTTTGGGTTCAATAATTGACGAATTGCTTAAAAGAAACAGAATAACAATAGACGATTGCGATGCTGTTGCTGTGAGTGAAGGACCGGGGTCTTATACAGGCCTTCGAGTTGGGGTATCTGCTGCGAAAGGGTTATGTTATGGTTCGGGCAAACCGCTAATTGCAGTAAATTCGTTACTCGTTATTGCCAGATTAGCAATCGAACAATCTCTTTTACCTTCGGAAGATTCTCTTATTTATGCAATATTGGATGCAAAAAGAGATGAAGTATATCTTCGAAAATTCTTATCTGACGGTACTCCGATTTCGGAAACTGAAGCAGTAGTGATTGTTCCCGGTTTGTTCGATGAGGTACTGACAAACAAAAAAGTACTATTTGCAGGTGATGCTGCCGAAAAGTGTTCAAGAATAATAAATCACCCGAATGCATTTTTCAAACCCATAGATTCTGTGGCTTCCGGTATGTTCTTACCTGTAGCAGAAGCTTTCAATCGGAAGATATTTGCCGACACTGCCTATTTTGAACCGTTTTATCTAAAAGACTTTGTAATAGGTACAACAAAAAAGAGGCTCTTTTAAAGAGCCTCTTTTTTTATGATTTTTTAAATGATTACAGAAGAGATTTTATTTTGCTCTCCAGTGCATTTATTGAAAAGATGTTTTTGCCTACAATATCTCCTGAACGATTAATGATGTACATAGTTGGTAAACTTTGTACATTATATGTTGTTACCGCTGATGATCCGGCGCCCATTCCGTCGCATACACTTATCCATGGAATACCTTGATCCTGAACAGTTCTGCCCCATAATGTTTTATCGGTATCTACTGAAACCTGATATATTTCCAAACCTTTGGAACTATATTTTTGGTAAATTTCAATTAACTCTTTATTAAACATTTTTTGCTCGACATTAGTAGCTGTCCAAAATGAGAGTAATACAACTTTTCCGTTTAATGAATTAAGTGACTGTAATTTTGCCTTAATATCAGGCAAATTTATTTCCGGAAGTACTGTAACTTTTGAACTTTCAAACTTATAATTGAGTGCGTCTGATTGTAATCTTTGAGTACCCTCTTTCTCAAGAATAGACAAATAGCGGGAATCGGGATAAATAACCTTTAATGAGTCGTGAACTCTGTTAAAAATAAGGGCATCTTTGAGATCGGCAAAAAGAGGTAAATCGCCCGGGAATGAGTGGTATAAAAGAATTATATTGCTTAAATAGTAAGGATTTGAGAATATATGTTTGATTGCACTCTGTTTTTGTTTTACATATATTTTTCCAAGCGCAAAATTGAGTGAATCACTTATCACTTTGTCATTATTTGCGATTGCAACATTATATTGTTTTGATAGTGAATCGAATTTAATCAATGACGCTCTCAGTTCATTTTCAAGATTGGTAAGGAGCAGTGATTCTTGCGAACCGTCTATTTTACAATTAAGTCCTGTAGTATCTGTCATAAGATGAACCTTATCGCCTGCTTTTAGTATCATTGAGGCAATTCGAGTATTCTTATAATAGAGATAATAGAACTCAGGAGTGGATGTTATTTTTTTAATTCTGTATCGTAAAACACCATCTTCATCTGTTTTGACTGTGTCAATAACATTCATGGTGTTTATATTTAATACTTTAATAATAACTTCTTTGTTAAATAAACCACTTACTTTTGCATCGATCTTTGCACTGGATGTACTGTTACAAGACCATATAAATGCGGCAGCAATTAATAGAAAAAGGATTTTTTTCATAAAAAAGTTATTTAATTTTTGAAGCAATCAGTTCGGCTAATTGGGTCATCTCGTCATGACTGAACTTTTGCTTGGGATTTTTAAAGTTTAAATCGCTCTCAGTATTAAGAGGCACGAGATGAATGTGAGCGTGAGGAACCTCCATCCCTAAAACAGCTACTCCAATTCGATTACATGGAATGGCAAGTTTAAGAGCTTCGGCAACATCTTTAGTAAACATCATAAGACCTTTATAATCTTCACTATTCAGATCAAACAGATAATCTGTCTCTGTTTTAGGAATAACAAGAGTATGTCCTTTTGCAATAGGATTAATGTCCAAAAATGCAAAATAATGATCACTCTCGGCAACCTTATATGAAGGTATCTCTCCTCTTACAATTTTGGAAAAAATTGTTGACATATTATTTTGAAATTTCCAGTAATTCGAATTTAAGAAGACCGGAAGGTACATTTACCTCCACAATCGCTCCTTTTTTCTTACCGATTAGTGCTTTCCCGATTGGAGTTGCTGCTGCAAGTTTTCCTTCACGCAG
>CAZOOH010000181.1:0-4496 GCA_964581375.1 uncultured Muribaculaceae bacterium | reverse complement strand
TCTCTCCCCGGTTTAACCACCAGTTGGGCAACATCTTTGAAGTCATAGATATTATTAAGCTTTCTCTTTATTGCCAGAATTGCCGGACTGTTTGAATCAAATACTTCGAGCGAACGTTTGATTATATATGCTTCCTCTTCATTAAAATACGCCAGGTCGGAAATCATTCTGAAATATTTTGAATCCTTGGAAAGCGAAATTCCGTCGTCGCTTTTGTTGAGTTTTAGCCCTGCATTTTCAAAAGTATCCAGGTAACGGTAAACCGTTCTTGGTGATACATCAAGAGATTCCGAAATAGTATCGATAGTGTTTTTTCTAGCCTTATCTGTAAGCAACTGCATTATTCTTAGCAGTCTCTCAAGCTTGGGCTGGTCCATAGATATCTTTGTTTGTTAAGTTTAGGTTTTGCTAATTTAGTCATTTTTCGGTTACTTTGTGAAAAATAAACCATATGACAAAGCTCCAGGAGATGATGTCCCTTTTCGGGGTAACTGAAGAAGACCTAAAAAGGCTCATTAGCATAGCATTATCCAAGGGCGGAGACTATGCCGATCTCTATTTTGAACACAGTATTTCGAACGAATTATCACTAAGAGACAAGGAGGTTAACGGAGCAGGGAGCCATATCGATTACGGTGTTGGAATTCGTGTTCTCTCGGGAGATCGTACAGGTTATGCATATACCGAGATAACTTCTCCCAGGGAGATGGAAAAGGCTGCAAAAGTAGCGTCAGGTATAGCAAACGGCAACTTTAAAGCAACGGAACCGATTGTCGTATCCCCTCTTCTCTTTACTCCCCGATATTCAGCCCTGCTGCCTTGGGAAGATCAGAACATTTCAGATAAAATCCCCTATCTTCAAGAACTTAATTCACTAATATTTGAAGCAGATAAAAGGGTAAATAAAGTAATTGCCAGAATATCCGATTCCACTACTAAAATCCTATTTTTCAACTCTCTTGGCGTTATCGCCTTTGACAACAGACCAATGGCTGCAATAACCGCAACCTGCATTATGGAGAGCGGAGGAAAAGTGGAAAATGGAAGTGCATCAAGAAGTTTCAGATGTGGCTATGAATTTCTTACTAAAGAGATTATAAACGAAATCGCAGGCGAAGTTGTTACTAAAACAGCACTCTCTTTTGAAGCAATACAGCCCTCAGGAGGCGAGATGCCGGTTGTGATGGGCGCGGGAAGTTCCGGGATATTGCTTCATGAAGCAATAGGACACTCATTTGAAGCCGATTTTAACAGGATGAATACATCAATTTTTTCTGATAAGCTAGGAAAAAAAATCTGTTCTGAGGAGATTTCTGTCATTGACGACGGGACTATATTCGGAAACAGAGGGTCCATCAGCTTCGATGACGAAGGAGTTCTGTCGCAAAAGACTTATATGGTAAAGGACGGGATGTTAAACTCATATCTTCACGACCGGATAAGTGCAAATTTTTACAAAACTGCCCCTACCGGAAACGGCCGCAGGGAGTCTTTCAGATACATGCCGCTACCGAGAATGAGAGCAACTTATATGGAGAGCGGTAAAAGCAAAGAGGCCGATATTATTTCGTCTGTAAAAAAGGGAATATTCGTAGATAATTTTTCGAATGGTCAGGTTCAGATTGGAGCAGGAGATTTTACGTTTTTTGTTAAATCCGGTTACCTGATCGAGAACGGAAAACTCACAAAATCCGTAAAGGACATAAATATTATCGGAAATGGTCCGGATGCACTTGCTGACATTGTTGCAGTAGCGGACAATTCCCAAATTGACAATGGCACATGGACATGTGGCAAAGAGCAGTACTGCGCAGTATCATGCGGTATGCCATCGGTACTGGTGAGTAAACTAACTGTAGGAGGAATAAACTGATATGCCCGAAAATATTAAAGATACGGCCAGAAGAGCATTGGAGCTCTCGTTAAAATACGGATGTCAGTCTGCAAAAATTGTGACCGACATAAGTACACAGAGCTCATATACTGTAAGAGACGATAAACTTGACAGACTTCACCAGTCAACCGGTTCGTCCCTGTATTTGCAGCTATACGTAGACGAAAGATATGGCTGCTACTCTTCGAACAGGACAGAGCCCGGAGAACTGGAAAACTTCATTAAAAATGCTGTTGCCGCGACAAGACTTATTGCAACCGACCCGTTCAGGTCCCTTCCGCCAAAAGAGTTGTATTACAAAGGCGGTAAACCGGACTTGAAGCAGTTTGATTCTTCATTCGAAAATATTTCGCCGCAGGAAAAATCTCAAATTGCATTTTCCTGTGCTTGCGAAATGTACAAAAAGGACAAGCGCATCATCTCTGTAAACAGCGAATTCGGAGATTCAAATGACTATACATACATGATAGATTCTCAGGGATTTGAAGGAGAATCAAAAGAAACATTATTTACCATCAGTGCAGAGTGTTCTGTGAAAGACAAAGGCGATTCAAGGCCGGAATCGTGGTGGTATGAAAGTTCGATTCTTTTTGAAAATCTAAAACGCGAAGGGTGCGGAATAAAAGCAATGGAGAGAGCTCTTGCCAGGCTGCAACCTAAAAAAATGAAATCCGGAAAGTATACAATGGTCGTTGAGAACACAGTTTCCAGCAGAATCATCTCTCCTGTTATTTCTGCGCTAAGCGGTGCTGCAATTCAGCAAAACAACTCTTTTCTAAAAGACAAGCTGCATTCACGGATTTTTCCTTCCGATTTTTATCTATCGGACAAAGCACACCTAATTGGGGCAATTGGTTCAAGATACTTTGACGGAGAGGGAATTGCAACAAAAGAGATGAACATAATTGAGGCCGGAGTAATTAATTGCTATTTCATAAACAGCTATTATTCCAAGAAACTCGATATGCCCATTACAATTGAGGGTCCATCTGTTTTAACATGCACGTCGGACGGCAATTTTACTTCTGGTTCGGCAGAAAAAAACTTAGAGTCGATTCTCAAAAAAACAGATAAGGGTATTTTTGTAACCGGGTTCAATGGCGGAAACACAAACTCTTCTACAGGTGACTTTTCTTTTGGAGTACAGGGATTTTACTACGAAAACGGAGTAATTCTCCACCCGATCAAAGAGATGAACGTTACAGGCAATATTGTTTCCCTTCTCAACAACCTTATTTTTACCGGGGACGACCCCCGGAAATCCAGTCGCTGGTTAATACCTACCCTTGCCTTTGAGTCGGTAAATTTCAGCGGAACCTGACAAATTTTCTTAGCACAATATTTGCATACGCAGTTAACTTTACTTTATATATTACTTTTAAAAAATTACTGAAATAATGAAAATCGGCACTAACAAAGTTGTAGCACTATCATATACCCTGGTGGTAGATGGCGATGTAATGGAGACAGTTACCGCAGATAAGCCAATGGAATTTATCTTTGGCACAGGTTACTTGCTACCTAAATTTGAAGAAAATATCCTGGACAAGGTTGTGGGGGATAGTTTTGCATTTGAACTGTCTGCAAAAGAGGGCTACGGCGAAGAAAATCCTGATGCTGTTATTGAGCTTCCAAAAGATATGTTTATGATTGAAGGCAAAATTGAAGAGGGCCTTCTTGTTGTAGGAAATGTTCTTCCTATGCAGGACTCGGACGGCAACCGCCTTCAGGGAACTATTGACGAGATTAAGGAAGATGTTGTTGTAATGAACTTCAACCACCCGCTTGCAGGTGCAAACCTTAATTTTAAAGGCACTGTTGTATCTGTTCGCGAAGCTACCGAGCAGGAACTTACTGCTGGTCTGTTCGGAGAAAAAGCATCTTCATGTGGCAGCGAAGGTTGTTCAAGCTGCAGCGGCTGCAACTAATCTGCGATATAAATAATCACTCTGAGAGGCTGTCTGAAAAATTTCAGACAGCCTTTTTGCTGCTTTTTTTCAAACCGAATCTCAGGAAGCGAGTTGCTTTCCTGTCTCCATACATCCACTGCCAACTAATTGCTTCGGGCTTGTGCGTCCTCGCTCGCAATGCTCGTTCCGGCCGAATCGCCCTTATCAATTAGTTGACAATGCTATATTTATGCAATAAGATTATCAATTCATAACCGCAGAAAAAAAAACAAAAAATAGTCTGCAAATATCATAAAATCAACAATATACTAAAAACAAACAGACATTATATCTCTTTGTTTTTAGCAAGTATTTGATAATAAGTGATTTACAACATAAAGTTTACTGCAAATTTCCGCCGAAGGCGTAAACCGGCGACGGAGGAGCACCTAATTTTCTCCATTTGGCTAGCGACGATGTGAAAACCTATATTAGGACGGGACAAATCGTGCCAGGTTATATTTTTGGCGGCGAGTTGAAAATCTCTTTATACTCTCTTAATGCTGACAACCAATTACTGAGGGCGATTCGGTCGGAGGAAACGAAGTGACTGAGGACGCACAAGCCCTCAGTAATTGGTTGTCAGCATATGAATAATACAAAGAAAAAACAACTCGCCGCTAAATAGAAGACGCAACATTTATCCCGTCCAT
>CAZOOH010000180.1:0-4499 GCA_964581375.1 uncultured Muribaculaceae bacterium | reverse complement strand
GTCGAGAACCATATTACTACCGCATTATCTGAAGTGAAAAGTATGTTTCTGGAATTTTAACGAACCCATTGTTTATAAATGAATTAACTAGGATATTTATATAATTTGAATTTTTTTAGAATGAATACAAAAATTGTAATTCTACTTCTAATTTCTATCTGTTTTTTCTCTCCGGTCTTTGCGCAGAAAAGAACAATTGATCAAAAAGTAGATTCTTTATTGAAATTAATGACACTTGAAGAAAAAATTGGTCAGATGAATCAGTTTGTAAGTGATTGGTCAGATCCAACTGGTCCAATTACTAAAGACGGAGATAAACAGACTCAAATACGTGAAGGTAAACTAGGCAGTCTGCTAGGGGTTAGAGGTGTACTTCATGCACGTGAACTTCAAGAGATGGCAATGCAATCCAGATTAAAAATTCCTTTAATTTTTGGATTGGACGTAATTCACGGCAATAGAACTACATTTCCTATACCATTGGCAGAATCTTCAACATGGGACTTACAACTAATTGAAAACTGTGCTCGAATTGCAGCTATTGAAGCATCTGCATCGGGAGTACATTGGACATTTGCTCCAATGGTCGATATTGCCCGTGACCCTAGATGGGGTAGAGTAATGGAAGGAGCAGGTGAGGATACTTATCTTGGTAGTCTGATTGCAAAAGCAAGAGTTATTGGATTCCAAGGAAGAGGAATTAATGGGAAAAATAACAAGTTGGGCGATAATGATGCAATTATGGCATGTGCAAAACATTTTGCAGCTTATGGAGCTGGTGAAGGTGGCCGTGATTACAATTCTGTTGATATGAGTTTAAGGAGACTGCATGAGGTTTATCTGCCACCGTTCAAAGCTGCTGCTGAAGCCGGTGTTGCAACTTTTATGAACTCTTTTAATGATATTAATGGTATACCTTCTACTGCAAACTCATATATTCAAAGGAAACTGTTAAAAGGAGAATGGAATTTTAACGGTTTTGTTGTAAGTGATTGGGGGAGTATAGGGGAGATGATTAATCATGGGTATTCTAAAGATAATAATGAGGCCTCTTTGCATGCTATATTAGGCGGTTGTGACATGGATATGGAGAGTAGAAGTTATATTGTCGAAATGGCAAATCTGGTAAAATCGGGCAAAGTGAAGATTGAATTAGTTAACGATGCTGTCAGAAGAATTTTGAAAAAAAAATTTGAGCTTGGGCTGTTTGAAGATCCTTACAAATTTTGTGATGAACAAAGAGAAAAAGAGCAATGGAATAATTTTGAAAACTTACTATATGCAAGAGAAGCAGCTAAAAAGAGTGTAATTCTTTTAAAAAACGAAAATGAGACATTGCCTATAAATAAAAATATCAATAATATTGCTGTTATTGGCCCTTTGGCAAAAGTTAAGATAGATCATCTTGGAGGATGGGCTGTTAAATGGGATGATGATTCAAATAGGATTGTATCTATATATGACGGTATAAGTAATAAGATAGGCGAGAATAGTAAATTACTTTATGCAAAAGGTTGTGATATAGATGGGTATGATCGTTCCGGATTTGAAGAAGCTATTTCGATTGCATCTAAATCAGATATAATTATTTTGAGTGTGGGTGAATCGGGAAGAATGGCTGGGGAGGCTAAAAGCAGAAGTTCATTATTATTCCCCGGAGTGCAAGAGGATCTTATAAAAGCTGTAGTCTCCACAGGGAAACCAGTTGTTGTTGTAATTAGTGCCGGAAGACCTCTTGTATTCAACTGGACCTCTGAAAATGCTCCTGCAATTTTATATACATGGTGGTTGGGGCACCAAGCGGGAAACGCAATTGCAGATGTTCTTTTTGGTGACTATAATCCATCAGGAAAAACAACAATAACTTTTCCACGTGTTGAGGGACAAATTCCTATTTATTATAATCATTTAAACACAGGTAGACCTGTTACTGATGATAAGGATCATACTTATAAGTCGGGATATACTGATTTATCGATTTATCCAAGATATCCTTTTGGTTTTGGTCTCAGTTACACAAAATTCGAATATTCAGGAGTTGTTGTAAATAAAAAACTTTTAACTAAAAATGACAAGTTGGAAGCATCTGTTTTTGTTAAAAACATTGGTAAATACTCAGGAGAAGAAACAGTACAACTGTATATAAGAGACCTTTTCGGAAAAGTTGCACGTCCTGTTAAAGAGTTAAAAGGGTTTAAAAAGATCTTTCTTAATCCAGGAGAGAGTACAGAAATTAAATTTGTACTCACTACTGACGATTTACGTTTTTATGATTCAAATCTTAATTATGATTGGGAAGCCGGCGATTTTGAAATAATGATTGGTACAAATTCTCAAGACGTTAAGATTGAAGCAGTTAAGTGGGTAAAATAATTTATTGACTTTAATTATGAAAACAATCATAGGGACAATTTGGATATTCATTATACTTTCATTTTCGAATTTTGTATATTCTCAAAATTGGAAATTGGTTTGGAGTGATGAATTTAATTATTATGGTTTACCGGACAATACAAAATGGTCTTTTGATACTAACGGGAATTCATTCGGATGGGGTAATAATGAACTTCAATTTTATACCGATGCCGCAAAAGATAATGCCTGGGTGGAAAATGGTATTCTTACAATTAATGCAATTATGCAAGATTTTAATAATAAGAAATATACATCTGCAAGGCTTGTGTCAAAAGGTAAGGGAGATTGGTTATATGGCAGGTTTGAAATTCGTGCAAAAATTCCAACAGGAAGAGGAACTTGGCCGGCAATATGGATGCTACCAACGGATCGTATATATGGTGGTTGGCCAGATAGTGGCGAGATTGATATTATGGAAAATGTTGGTTTTGATACCGATACAATTGTCGGTTCAATTCATACAAAATCATATAACCATATTAAGGGAACTCAAAAAAGTATGAGAATCTCATGTCCTTTATCGTATAATGAATTTCAAATTTATGCTTTAGAGTGGGATGAAAATGAAATTCGCTTGTATTTGAATGATTTCCATTACTTTACTTTTAAAAACGAAAAGTCAGGTCCAAATGAATGGCCATTTGATAGCAAATTTCATTTGATTTTAAATTTAGCTATTGGAGGTAACTGGGGAGGAATGAAGGGCTTGGATACATCCTTATTCCCTCATAAAATGGAGATTGATTATGTAAGAGTATTCCAAAAACAATATTAAATTTGTTTAACTAAACTCTTACAAATGAAATTCTCAAAATTGATATTATTGGCAGTTTTAGTTTTAAACTGCCAATTTCTTTTTAGCCAAATTGAAAAAGAGAAATGGGCCATTGTAATTCATGGTGGTGCAGGTGGTGCTCCTAAATCAATGACTCCTGAACGAAAAAGTGAATTCGAAAACCATCTGCTTGAAGCTCTGAAAATTGGAAGGACTATGTTGGAAAATGGAGATTGTGCATTGGATGTTGTTCAAAAGGTTGTCAATTATATGGAGGATTGTCCTCTCTTTAATGCAGGTAAGGGGGCTGTAATGAATATTGAGGGGATTCATGAACTGGATGCTGCAATTATGAATGGTTCTAACTTGAAAGCTGGTGCCGTTGCAGGAGTCAGAGATATTAAAAATCCTGTTAATGCTGCCAGAATGGTTATGGATAGCACTCCTCATGTTTTGTTGATTGGTGAAGGAGCATCTGCTTTTGCAAAGTCAAAGCATCTTGATATTGTAGATAATTCCTATTTTTCTACTGCGGAAAGGAGTAATCAATTAAATGAAATTAAGAATTCTAGAGAGGAGTCTGATCCTAGAGGCACTGTTGGTTGTGTTGTTTTAGATTGTAATGGTAACTTAGCTGCTGCTACTTCTACTGGGGGAATGTCCGGGAAAAAATGGGGTAGAGTTGGTGATGTTCCTATAATTGGAGCCGGAACTTATGCTAATAATAAGACTGCAGCGATATCGGGAACAGGTCATGGTGAATTGTGGATCAGAAGGGTTGTAGCTTATGATATATCTGCACTAATTGAATACAAACACCTTACATTAGAAGAAGCTGCTAATGAGGTTATATTTAATAAGATAACTCCTATGGGCGGGTCAGGTGGAGGAATTATTGGAGTTGATTCTTTTGGAAATATTTCAATGGTTTTTAATACCGGTTTGATGCACAGAGCTTGGGCTAAATCTTCGGGTGAATATGGAGTAGGTGTTCTAAAAGGAGATGAAAAAATTTGGAAAAAGTAATATTTATGAAAAAACCTGCATTACATTTTCAAATCCTGATTGCTATTATAGTTGCAATACCTTTTGGGATTTTTTTCTATGAAATTGCGCCATCAATTAAATGGATAGGTGATCTGTTTATAAGAGCATTAAAGATGATTGTAATTCCTATTGTTTTTACTTCGTTAGTGATGGGTGTCACTAATTTAGGATCGTCTAAGAACCTAGGCAGAATTGCTTTTAAAACAATCTCTTTTTACTTGATTACTACCCTAATTGCTGCTATTCTCGGTGTCGGATTGGT
>CAZOOH010000179.1:0-4530 GCA_964581375.1 uncultured Muribaculaceae bacterium | reverse complement strand
AACTGCCAAGAAATCAAAAGAGTGCCTCTTCATAAGTTCATCGAACCACTCATACCTCAGTTCTCTTGCCGCCATTTGAATTGAAACCGAATTGGAATCTGCAAAGTCGGTAGTATTAAAACGAGTTGTATAGAATTGAATTTTATTGGAAGCAGCCCACTCCTCAACCAATTTTTGATCGCCGTCACTCTCCGAGTCTCTCAGCGAAAAATTCACATGAGCAACTGAAAATTTAATTCCTGATTTCAAAAATAGGTGAGCCATGCACATTGAATCGATTCCTCCGCTTACCGCAAGCAGATATTTTTTATCGGCCAAACCGGTATCGGAAATATCACCTGAGAGGTGCTTTAACCGCTCCCTGAAGAGTTGATACATTACTTTTTAAAATTACCGAACGTATATGAGAATCCGATACTTAAAAGTTCTTTGAACTGAACCCTCGGGGCACTGACCCCCGCTGAATTGGCAATGAGAATATTATGGTCGTACAATAAAGTAGTTCTTATATTTGTAGAAAGATATTTGTTGATTTTCGCATCAACCATAGCCTCCCAATTGACCTTTATATGACTCATGTCGCCAAGAAAATTGGAAAACAGAGTTATTGTAGATGTCGTAGTTATATTTTTATCCAGCTGAAATTTTGTATCTGCTTTATATTGTGCACCAATCTCGACTCTGACAGTTTGATCGGCCTTGTTTCCATATTTTGTTCTCAGCTCTGGTTTTTGCACAATAACCAGATTACCTGTTAGAGGAGAAATATTCATTGTAATCTTATTACTTGGTTTATAGTCGATACCTACCCCAAGTGTAAGATATCCCGGTGCAAGAAATTGCGAAACCATTTTTGCAGATGTAGTTGTGTATGTAAAACCGGGAGTGAATTGAGACCTGAAATTAATAAATGCCGACATAAACAGTTTATCAACTGCCTGTGAAGCTACCTTACTGTCTATTATGAGTTTATCGTCGCTCTTTTTGTATCTGTCTCCAAATGAATGGACAAAACCATAGGCCATCTGCACTCTGTTTTCCCAATACATCTTCTTATATGTATAGTTGGCATAAAAATTAACATAGGCATTCATCGAAACAGATGAAAACCCTCCGGCTGCCCAGTTTGTAAGTGAGACCTGTGAAAAGCCGAGTTGAGTGAATGTTCCTTTTGTCCATCTGCTCGGTTTTGGTGCAGGCGGAGTCAAATCGGGTACCTTCACTTGCGAGGCAATCAAAACGAGCATCTCGTTTGTCGCCGACAATCTGCTCAACTTCTCCTGAGCGTTTATACTAACCGAAATGAAAAATAGAACCGTTAAAAGAAAGAGTGATTTTTTTCTCATATTTTATTCATCCAATACATCGTCGGAGTTATACATAAAGCCCATTCTCTTGCCTGTTTGCAATTTAGCACTTTCAATTTTATCATTTATCTGCTCAACGCTGGCAACTTTAACCAAATCGAATGGCGGAACAAGTAAATCAAATGAAAGCGTATACAGCATGGCAGTTTCTACTATAGAAACAAGTTCATCTTTTCCGAGTTGTTTTTCGCCTATAAGACTTATTGATTTGTTTTCCTGGCGTTTACCCTCAACAAGAAAATATTTGTCTTTATTGACAAAGATTCTGGCAACAAGGTATCCTAAATCCTCTGTTCTGTTATATTTGAGTGAATCGGACAAAAAATTGTATACACTTATTACTCCGCAATAGGAATTATTTAAATCCTCTTTTGCAATTTTTGATTTCCAGAATGCATGGTCTCTGTCAAACTGGAAAATATCGGAGTGCATACTAAAAATTAATACATCATCCGCGAACTTAAGTTCTGCCTCAAACTGGCCTCTGTCTCTGTACTCCAGCCGGACCCTCCTGTCATTTGTGTTTTCAAGCATATCGTTGAGGTCGTTGCTCATCTCGTTGAGAATCTCTTTTAACTGAGAAAAAACCTCTTTAGTTTGATTAAAAACTTTGAGTTTTAAATGTGATTTATTGTTTAAACCATTTAAAATCTCCTGCTGCCGGGACGGTAAATCTGATGACATAATTTTATTATTTAATTGTTTAGTAAGCTCTTGCAAATATAACTCTACCTTTTGAAGGTTTTCCTGTAACCATACATTTTCCCTCTTCGGATTCTATATCAAAAGGTATGCAACGAATTGTTGCCTTTGTTTCGTTCTTAATTTTCTCTTCGGTTTCATGCGAACCGTCCCAGTGACAAAGTAGGAACCCTCCCTCTTCAATCTTCTCTTTAAAAGTCTCGTAGTCGTCAACTTTTATAGTATTTAACTCTCTGAAATCGAGCGCCTTTTTATAAATATTCGATTGGATATCCTCCATTAAAAACTCAATTTTGTCAATGACATCTGCCTGATTGATAAACTCTTTGGTTAAGGTATCTCTCCGTGCTATTTCTACAGTTCCGTTCTCCAAATCTCTTGGTCCCATTGCCACTCTTACCGGTACACCTTTTAGTTCCCACTCTGCAAATTTAAAGCCTGAGCGCAGATTATCCCTGTCGTCAATTTTTACGGAGATGCCTTTAGCTTTGAGTGATTTTTCTATCTCTTTAAATTTCGAGATAATCTTGTCGTTCTCCTCTTCTGTTTTGAATATCGGAACCATAACTACTTGAATAGGGGCCAATTTCGGAGGAAGAACGAGTCCGTTATTGTCGCTGTGAGCCATAATCAATGCCCCCATAAGTCTGGTAGAAACCCCCCATGAAGTAGCCCATACATATTCCAGAGTGCCCTCCTTTGAGGCAAATTGAACATCAAAAGCTTTTGCAAAATTTTGACCCAGAAAATGCGAAGTACCTGCCTGTAAGGCTTTTCCGTCTTGCATCATAGCTTCTATACACAAAGTATCTACAGCACCTGCAAATCTTTCACTTTCGGTTTTGCGACCAACCATTACAGGGATAGCCATATGTTCAACTGCAAATTTCTCATAGAGCCTTACAATCATGTTAGTCTCCTCTATAGCCTCTTGTTGAGTTGAGTGAGCAGTATGCCCCTCTTGCCATAAAAACTCGGCTGTTCTAAGGAATAATCTGGTTCTCATTTCCCAACGAACAACATTTGCCCATTGATTTATTAACAAAGGTAAATCCCTGTATGACTTAATCCAATTCTTGTATGTATTCCAGATTATTGTTTCCGAAGTAGGCCTGACAACCAATTCCTCTTCAAGTTTGGCCGAAGGATCTACAACGACACCGGGACCGTCCGGATTCTGCATCAAACGGTGGTGAGTAACAACGGCGCACTCTTTGGCAAACCCTTCAACGTGTTCTGCCTCTTTACTTAAAAAAGATTTAGGAATAAAAAGAGGGAAATAGGCATTTTGATGACCTGTCTCTTTAAACATTTTATCCAGTTGAGCCTGCATCTTTTCCCAAATGGCATAGCCATACGGCTTAATAACCATACATCCCCTCACTGCCGAATTTTCGGCCAAATCGGCTTTTACAACTAAATTATTGTACCAAACCGAATAATTCTCCTCCTTGCTTTTAACTTCTTTTGCCATTGCTATTCTAATATTGAAAACGGTATAATATTTGCTTATATTTTGATTATATTTGCACTAAACGCCACAAAAATACAAAATTATTTATATCAGAGGAGGTGAATTATGAAAATACAATACTTTAGCCTTATTCCTGCTCTACTTTTGTTGGGGTCTTGCGGTACTTCTTCATACTTTGCTTCGGGTTCTGCTCCCGATGCAATTTACGATACCGACAAACCGGTTCAGATTGTAGAAAGAGTGGTAAAGAAAACCGAATCACAGGATTTGTCAAATCTCAAGCAAAAGACAATAGTTCTCAAAGCACTGGCTTCGGCCAATGCTGCATATTATAACGATACTCTCTCTTTTGTACTTAATGATACCACTGTCAAGGACAGCACATTGACTTTCGAAGAATTGTTAACAAAATTCGATAACCCTGTATATGAAATAACAATCGTTACCTACGATGACGAATACAATTACTCTAATTGGGATCAATATTGGATGAATCCTTGGTACAGAGATTGGTACAGATTTGGATACTACGGGTACGGTCACAGCAGGTATGGTTATAATCCTTACTATTGGGGGTCATTCGGAATGTACGGATATTACAACCCTTGGTATAATTCATGGTATAATAACTGGGACTATTTTGGGTACAATCCATGGTATTACTCTTTAGATTGGGGAATGTTCGGATATAATTATTGGGGCTATAGCCCATGGAACTACTTCTCTTGGGGTTATTATCCATGGAATTA
The DNA here is from genome assembly GCA_964581375.1 of uncultured Muribaculaceae bacterium. Classification (GTDB taxonomy): domain Bacteria; phylum Bacteroidota; class Bacteroidia; order Bacteroidales; family UBA932; genus JAFIHK01. The sequence goes on along the minus strand of CAZOOH010000179.1, from coordinate 238 downwards.
CTATTACGGCTATTATAACCATTATGGATGGCCATATTACTATGGCGGCGTTGGTCAAGGCGGCGGAAGCGGCAGCGGCAGCGGTGGAAGAAATAATGACATATATTACGGTTCAAGGACCGGTGGGTCCAACTCTTCCCGTCCCGATTCAGGACCAAGATCCGAGGGCTCGTATAACAGAAGGAGTTCTTCTATTGTTCAAACAAGCGGTATGTCATCAATTAACAGAAGCAGAATG
>CAZOOH010000178.1:0-4543 GCA_964581375.1 uncultured Muribaculaceae bacterium | reverse complement strand
TTGAGGGGCTGGTGCCGGTTACGGTGTGCAAGTTCGAGTCTTGTTCTGGGCACAAATAAATAAAACCACGCGAAAGCGTGGTTTTTAATTTAATACCGCACTCAAGCTTGCTTGAAAGTGCGGTATTAAATTAAAGACCAAAAGCCGCAGGCTTGTGGTTTTATGGATTTGTAAGCCACCCCGTGGGAGAGAAAAAGAACGCGCAGGCATTACGAACGAATTGAGGAATGCCGAGCAAAATCTTGTTCTGGGATTATATAATACCGCACTCAAGCTTGCTTGAAAGTGCGGTTTTTTTTGGTATTTAAAAAAATATCCTTTTCTTTGTTCGTAAATCTACGAACTACGAACAATGAACAAAATCATTACGCCTGAATTGGAAAAAGTCGCCAGATACGCAAAGGCGATGAGTCACCCTGTAAGAATGTACATAATTGAACTTTTATCTCACCAAAGTTGCTGTTACAGCGGTGATTTGTCAGATATATTACCGATAGCGAAATCCACTTTATCGCAGCACTTAAAAGAGCTTAAAGAGGCCGGTTTGATTCAGGGAGAAATCAAAGTACCCAAAATTAAATATTGTCTGAATAAGGAGAATATGAACGAGGCTAAAGAGCTATTTACAAAATATTTAAAGTTAGATAAGCCGGAAAATTCTCAAAATTGTTCCAATTAAAATAATAAAATTTACTTAATACTTTATGGAAATTAAAATCTTAGGTTCAGGGTGTGCAAAATGCAAAACTCTTGAAAAACTTACAAAAGAGGTAGTTGAAAAAAACGGCATCGACGCAACAGTCACTAAAGTTGAAGATATTGCCCAGATTATGAAATATGGCGTGATGACTACCCCTGCAATGGTTGTAGATGAAAAGGTTGTCATTAAGGGTTCAATCCCAACAGAAGAAGAGATTAAAAGAATTCTAATCAAATAAATATAATAATGAAAAAAATATTATTTCTTACATTCTCACTAATTCTGTTAGTATGTTCAAATTTGACATCTGCCCAAAATCCAAAAGAGAAAATCGAAGCATACTATTTTCACAATACAGGCAGATGTATTACATGTAAAGCAGTCGAAAACGAAGCAAAGAAGGATCTTGAGTCGATTTATGGAACTCGGGTTGTATTTAAGTCTGTTAATCTGGAAGATGCCGCAAACAAGGAGCTTGTCAAAAAATTTGAAATTGCCGGTCAGACTCTGTTGGTTGTTTCTGGAGAGAAGAGGCTGAATCTTACTAATGAGGGATTTATGTATGCAAGAACAAATCCTGAAAAACTAAAAACCATTATTAAAGAAAAGGTAGATAAATTAATTGCCTTCTAAGCAGATGGAATTTCTTACCGGTATACTTGAAAACAGTAATCTGCCCTGGTTATCTGCTTTAATACTCGGTCTAATGACCGCCATAAGCCCGTGCCCTCTTGCAACAAACATAACTGCCGTAGGTTTTATAAGTAAGGATATTGAAAATCGTAACAGAGTATTTATTAATGGGCTACTCTACACTGCCGGACGTGCCCTATCTTACACATTAATTGCTCTCATACTTTTTTTGGGGGCAGATCAGTTTAAGTTCTCAAGCGTTTTTCAGATTTACGGAGAAAAAATTCTCGGACCACTCATGATAATTATAGGCCTTTTCATGCTTGATGTCATTAAGCTGAATTTTCCGGGTGTAAACAGAATTACTTCTAAAATGGAGGGTAAAAAAAGCTGGGGGCATTTTGATGTCTTTTTTCTTGGGATGATATTCGCAATGGCGTTTTGTCCATACAGCGGAGTTCTCTATTTTGGAATGCTTATACCGATGACTGTTTCGAGTGCATCCGGATTGTATCTGCCCGTAATATTCGCAATTGCAACAGGAATTCCGGTGGTAATTTTTGCATGGATTCTGGCATATTCAGTCAGTTCTTTAGGCGGAGTTTACAATAGAATCAAACTGTTTGAAATCTGGTTCAGAAGGGTAGTGGCAGTTCTGTTTTTATTAATCGGTATTTACTATATGTATAGATTGATATTTTTATAAATCGTCGAATGAAACAATTATTAAACAGATATAAAATTATTATTCCGATAATTCTGCTACCGGTATGGTACCTGATATATCATTATCTTCAACCGATAACCGACTGGATAGTTGATTCTCTAATCGGGATGGAGAAGGGAACTCATCTGACTGAATCTGTGAGATTTTTTATTTTTGAAGTTCCGAAAGTCTTAATGTTACTCGCTCTTATAATTTTCTTTGTAGGAATAATCAGGTCATATTTTTCGGCAGAGAGAACCAGAATGATGCTTGAAGGCAAATCGACATTTACCGGAAATATAATGGCTGCAATGCTTGGAATTGTGACTCCATGTTGTTCTTGTTCTGCAATACCTCTTTTTTTGGGATTTGTAGAATCGGGCGTTCCTCTCGGGGTAACTTTCTCATTCCTGATTGCCGCCCCTATGATAAACGAGGTTGCCGTAATTCTGTTATTCGGATTATTCGGCTGGAGAGTAGCACTTATTTATGTCCTCACAGGTCTTTTTATTGCAATAGTAGCCGGCTGGATAATTGGTAAGCTCAAATTAGAGAAATGGGTTCAGGATTGGGTATACTCAACGCATTTAGGAGGTTCTCAGGAAGAGGGTGTAAATGAAACTTTTGCAGATCGTTTAAAATATGGCTATGGTGCTGTTAAGGAGATAGTTAGCAAGGTGTGGATATACGTAACCTTGGGAATAGCAGTTGGAGCCGGTGCTCACGGGTTTGTGCCGCAAGATTATATGGTTTCACTTATGGGCAGTTCAAGCTGGTATAGTGTACCGTTATCGGTGTTAATCGGTATTCCTCTCTACTCTAATGCCGCCGGAATAATTCCGATTGTATCGGTATTAATTGAAAAAGGTGCAGCACTTGGCACATCTCTCGCTTTTATGATGGCGGTTATTGGACTCTCTTTACCGGAAATGATTATCCTGAAGAAAGTATTAAAGCTTCCACTCATTTTTACATTTATTGCTATTGTAGCCTCCGGAATTCTTATTGTCGGATATATGTTTAACTCAATATTTTAAAAATGGAAATTTTAATTCTTTGTACCGGCAATAGCTGCCGAAGCCAGATGGCACACGGTTTTCTACAATCTTTTGACAGCAGGCTTAACGTCTGTTCGGCCGGTACTGAGGCCTCGGGAAAACTTAATGTCAAAGCGGTTGAGGTGATGAAACTCGCAGGAATTGATATAAGTGAACATAAATCAGAATCTGTAAGCATCTACTTGAATAAAGAGTGGGATTATGTAATAACCGTTTGCGGGGGAGCCGATGAAAATTGTCCAGCATTTAAAGGAATAGTCAAATACCGATTACATATCGGGTTTGACGATCCTTCACATACAACAGGAACTGATGAATTTATTCACACTGAATTCCTCAGAGTAAGAGATGAAATCAGAGACTCATTTTATAAGTTTTATCAAGAAGAGCTTAAACCGAAATTAAAATAATATGCCAACAACGCCTAGATTAAAATTCCTTGACCGATTCCTTACCCTTTGGATATTTCTTGCAATGATTGCGGGTGTATTAATTGGATGGATATGGCCGCAAATCTCAGAATTTTGGAATTCATTATCTGCCGGAACAACCAACATACCAATTGCAGCGGGTCTTATTATAATGATGTACCCGCCTCTGGCAAAGGTAAAATATGAAGAATTGGGAGATGTGTTCTCAAATTACAAAATATTGGGGCTGTCTCTTGTTCAAAATTGGATTATAGGGCCAATATTAATGTTTCTGCTTGCAGTTGTTTTCCTTCAGTTTAACATCGATTATATGTATGGACTGATTTTAATTGGCTTAGCAAGATGTATTGCAATGGTAATTGTATGGAACGAATTAGCTAAAGGCGATAATCAATATGCTGCTGGTCTGGTAGCTTTCAATTCAATATTTCAGGTGTTGTTATTTTCGGTGTATGCCTATTTCTTTATTGCAGTTCTTCCGGGATGGTTCGGTTTGCCTGTTAATGAATCTATATCGCAGATCACAATCGGGCAGATTGCAAAGAGTGTGTTCATTTATCTGGGAATCCCCTTCTTAGCCGGATTGATAACGAGATACTTACTGTTAAAAGTCAAAAGCAAAACCTGGTATGAAAGAAAATTCATTCCTAAGATTTCGCCATTAACTCTGATTGCTCTACTCTTTACAATCTTTGTAATGTTTTCGCTCAAAGGGGAGTACATAATAAAAATCCCAACTGATGTTTTAAGAATTTCGGTTCCTCTCTTAATTTACTTTATAACAATGTTCTTGCTCTCATTTTTATTAAGTAAAAAAGCGGGAGCTAATTACGAACAATCTGTAACATTGTCATTTACAGCAGCAAGTAATAATTTTGAGTTAGCTATAGCTGTTGCAATAGCAGTATTCGGGATAAACTCAGGTGAAGCCTTTACGGCTGTAATAGGACCTTTGGTAGAAGTTCCGGTTATGATTGCTCTAGTAAATGTTGCATTCTACATCAAGAGGAGATAC
>CAZOOH010000177.1:0-4543 GCA_964581375.1 uncultured Muribaculaceae bacterium | reverse complement strand
GATTAGTAATTAGTAATTAGTAATTAGTAATTAGTAATTAGTAATTAGTAATTAGTGATTAGTCACTAGTAACCAGTCACCAGTAGCCTGCAACCAGTCACTAGCAACCCAGCAGCCAGTCCCTAGTCCCCAGTCCCCAGGAACTAGTCACCAATCTCCAGTCCCTAACTGTCGTATTATTTATTGCTTACTATTGCTAAATAGGAAAATATTGTATTTATTATAATTTATTTGAATTTATAAAATATATTATTTTGCAATAATTATACGAAAGTCGTATAAAAACTCTATATTTGTATAAATATTGACTGTTTACATTTATGGAGGGAAACAAAAAGTATGAATCAATAATGGCATCTGCCCGCGAACTCTTTTGGAAATACGGTTTCCGAAGGGTTACTGTGGAGGAGGTATGTGTGGCTGCCGGTGTGGCAAAGATGACTTTCTATAAGTTCTTTCCAAACAAAATTGAGCTGGCAAAATCTGTTTTCGACAGGGTTATTCTGGAGAGTCATAAATCGTTTAAGGAGCTCATGGTATCCGACATTTCTCCCGAGGAGAAGATCCACCGTATGTTTCTGCTTAAGGCTAAGGGTAGCAACGATGTGAGTAAGGAGTTTATGGCCGATTTTTATATCGAACCTGACGGGAATTTAAAGGAGTATGTCGAAAAACGGACTAAGGAGGCCTGGGTGAGTGTAATTCAGGATTTTAAAGATGCTCAGCAAGCAGGTATTTTCAACAGCGATTTTAAACCGGAGATGCTCTTTGCGATTGCCTATAAATTCATCGATCTTATGCAGGATGAGCGATTGATGAGTCTTTACGCCTCTCCGCAGGAGTTTATACTGGAGGTGACTAATTTTATTCTTCATGGAATTGCGCCGCATAAATAATTTATTATGAGAATATTGGGTCTTTGTGTTATTCTGTTTTTGCTCTTTTCAGGACGGGCAGAGGCTCAGGATTCGCTCTCTTTTAAAGGGCAGATATCGGCCTGGGGAGGCGGGAACCCTGATGCTCAGTTGCCGGGTTGGGTTGGCGGCAGATTTATTCCGCAGCTCAATTTTGCTCACAAGCTGAAAGGGGAGTCGCTCTTTAAAGATGGGCTTGTCGATTTTAAGGTATCTGCAAATATCTACGGTAACTCTTTTTTCAATTTTTGCGATTCTGCGAACTTCTCCGGAAAGGTAAAGCCATACAGGGTTTGGGGAAGGTTTTCAAGTGATCAGTTTGAGCTGAGGCTCGGATTGCAAAAGATTAATTTCGGAAGTGCATCTATGCTCAGACCGTTAATGTGGTTCGACAAGATTGATCCCCGGGACCCGTTGCAATTGACCGATGGTGTTTGGGGTGCTCTTGCGCGCTACTATTTTTTGAATAATGCAAATGTTTGGCTGTGGGCTCTATACGGGAACAACGAACCTAAGGGGTGGGAGAGCTTTAAAACTGCGAAAGGGAGTGCGGAGCTTGGCGGAAGGATTCAGTATCCGCTTGGAAAGGGTGAAATTGCCTTGTCGTATCATCACAGATATGCCGATTCACGTTCTCTCTCTGAGCAGAATTTGCGGTTTGCCGGGATTCCGGAAAACAGAGTCGGCCTGGATGCCAAATTTGATTACGGTGCGGGATTTTGGTTTGAAGCCTCTTATACTGTTATGGGACGAAATGTCGGGATTTATACCAACCAGCGGTTTTTCAATTTTGGAATCGATTACACTTTTGGTGTTGGGAACGGGCTGGGTGTTCAGGTGGAGCAGCTTTTCGCCTCTTATGGCGAAAAGCCCTTCGATTTTTCCCGGTCAATTCTTTTTTCACTTATTAATCTGGATTATCCGGTTGGGATGTTTGACAGAGTGGGGGGTATATTCTACATCGATTGGAAGAGTGGTGCTTTGTACAATTTTTTAAGATGGCAAAGGGATTTTAAACTCTTCTCCCTCTATTTGACAGCCTGGGCAAACCCAAAAAAATACAACATTCCGGCACAGAGTGCCGGTCAAAATATTTATGCAGGTGCCGGCGGGCAATTAATGCTGGTATACAACTTTTGAAATTTGAAATAAATGGAAAACGATTCAATCATTCAACTGACTAACCTCAAAAAGGTCTTTCCCGTTGGTAAGACCCACTTCACCGCTTTAAACGATATTAATCTCTCGGTAGCAAAGGGTGAGTTTTCCGGTTTTATCGGACCGAGCGGTTCAGGTAAAACTACTCTGCTAAATATAATCGGCTCGCTGGATGTTCCGACTTCGGGAGAGGCTCTGGTGCTGGGTAATTCTATAGGATCTCTTAGTGCCGTGCAGGCGGCAAAACTCAGGAAGGAGAGTCTCGGATTCATTTTTCAGAGTTATAACCTGCTTGCGGTTCACACTGTTTTCGAGAATGTGGAGTTTCCTCTTTTGTTGCTTGACTTCTCTGCTGCTGAACGTAAAAAGATGGTTATGGATGCTCTCGAATGGGTAGGGCTTACCTCTAAAATTAAATCCAAACCGCCGCAACTCTCAGGAGGAGAGTGCCAAAGGGTGGCAATTGCAAGGGCAATGGTAAAACGTCCTTCTCTGGTGCTTGCCGACGAACCTACTGCAAATCTCGACGCTGCCAATTCTCACAATATTCTGGGAACTATGCTCAAGCTCAATGAAGAGCTTAAAACCACGTTTCTTTTTGCAACACACGACGAAAAGGTTATAAGTTATCTTAAACGAAAAATATATCTGCTCGACGGAAAAATCGATAAAGAGCTATGAAACTTGCGTTAAAACTGGCATACAGGAATCTCATAGGAGCAGGGTTACGAACCTGGCTCAATGTGATTGTGCTCTCTTTCTCTTTTGTTGTAATAATTTGGTTAAAGGGAATTATGGCAGGTTGGGATTATCAGGCCAAAACTGATATGTCTGCATGGGAAATAGGGCAGGGGCAACTCTGGTGCAAAGAGTATGACCCTTACGATCCTTTTACTTTTGAGCAGAGCCATAACCCTGTTCCCTCTCAAGTAAAAGGTATCGTTCAACAAGGCGGGGCAATGGAAGTTCTTGTAATACAGGCTACAATATATCCGCAAGGCAGAATGCAGTCTGTGATTATAAAAGGGATTGACCCGAATCAGAAAATTTTAGCCCTTCCGTCAATAAAATTGGATACTCTTTCGGGAGCTACTCCTGTAATAATCGGCTCTACTGCTGCGAAAAATTTTAATCTTGGCAAAGGGGATTATTTTACTGCCCGCTGGCGAAACTCCAACGGGATGTTCGATGCTGCCGAAATGATTGTTACTGATATATTCTCCTGCAACGTACCATCTGCCGAGGCAGGGCAAATCTATATTCCGCTATCTGCTTTAAGGCACATGATGAACCTCAGAGAGGAGGCCACTATTGTTACTTTTGGCAAAATGGGCGGTTTAGGGGATTTTAACAACACTTCCGGATGGGTGCTTAAAACAAAACAGGAGTTGACTAAAAGTGTCGATGATGTTATAAAAGCAAAATCGGCCGGTCAGTCAATTTTCTACTTTATATTGCTTCTGCTGGCTATGTTGGCAATTTTTGACACTCAGGTGCTGTCAATCTTCAGAAGACAAAAGGAGATTGGGACTTATGTTGCATTGGGGTATACTCGTAAAGAGGTTGTCGGACTCTTTACGGTCGAAGGTGCTATGCACTCTGTTCTGGCGGCTCTCTTATCGATGGTCTACGGCTTGCCGTTTCTTGCCTGGCAGGCAAAAGTGGGATGGACAATGCCTGTAGATGCTAGTGACTTCGGTATGGCCATGGCTCAGACCCTGTATCCTGTTTACAGTGTTGCACTTGTTGTTTCGACGGTTTTAATTATTGTAATAGCAACTACTGTTGTGAGTTATTGGCCTTCAAGGAAGATTGCCAGAATGAATCCTACAGATGCTTTAAGGGGGAAGATACAATGATAAAATTCTTATTAAAGGGGCTGTGGCGCGATGCGAGCCGCAGCAGAATGCCTCTCATTGTGGTTGCAGTGGGAGTGATGTTGACTGTATTTATACATACATACATCATTGGTTTTATGGGTGATTCAATTGAGCTGAATGCCAATTTTTCCAACGGTCACCTTAAAGTGATGACACGGGCTTACTCTAAGAATATGAGTCAGATTCCCAATGATTTGGCATTGACCAATGTCTCACTGTTGATTGATTCTCTCAAAATGGAGTTTCCTCAGATTAATTGGGTACCGAGAATTCAGTTCGGCGGGCTGATTGATGTTCCTGACTCACTCGGACAAACCCGATCCCAAGGCCCTGCTATGGGAATGGGATTGGATCTTTTATCGGGTAAGAGCATGGAGAGCAAGAGGCTTAATATTGAAAAATCATTAGTGAGGGGAAGAGTCATTAAAGTCAGGGGTGAGGCTCTTATAAGCGAGCAATTATCCGAAAAATTAGGAATATCTCCCGGCCAAAAATTTACGCTTATCGGCTCTACAATGAACGGAAGCATGGCTATGTATAATTTCACACTTGCAGGAACACTCTCGTTCGGCACAGAAATTTTAGACAGAG
>CAZOOH010000176.1:0-4624 GCA_964581375.1 uncultured Muribaculaceae bacterium | reverse complement strand
GTATATCAGCTTCATCCCGGCGACATGATAAGGACAGAAACAAACCTATATTTAAAATCAAATTATTTTGGTGAGATTTTTGAGTTGCAATGCGCATTCAACTTCCGGTCACTGACGGTTTCGCTAAATACAAAGATTGAATTGCCTATCATAAGAGAGATGAGGCTCGAGCAGATGCGAAAAAATATGGGAGTGCTCAGAGGCGATATTAAGGCAGATACCACCGTTAAAAGAAACTATCCTTTTTTTAAACTCGGAAACGCCGATTGGTCGGCTGTCTCCTCGCAAGAGATTAAAGGAGCAACCAATACAAGGTTATCGCTCTCTCTTGGAAGTGTTATCGCGGGCGGCGAGGCAAATGCCAACATAAACTATACCAACACAATGCCTTTTCAAGAGAGGCAACAATACTACAGTTGGCGTTATGTAAACAACGATATCAAAGCAATCAGGCAAATTACACTCGGTAAACTAAATACCGAAGCTACATCTACTCTTAATTCTCCAATTATTGGAGCACAAATCACAAATACTCCAACAACTTACCGTGGATCATTCGGTTCTTACACCATCAGCGATTTTACAGAACCAAACTGGACAGTCGAACTATATGTAAATAACGTACTTATAGACTTTAAGAAGGCAGATGCCTCCGGCTTCTACAAATTCGTTGTCCCGCTTGTATACGGAAACACATCGGTAAAACTAATGTTTTACGGACCATTCGGAGAGGAGCGTTCCAAAGAGCAAGAGATTAACATACCTTATAATTTCTTACCTCAAGGCACTCTGGAGTATAAGATTACAGGTGGATTTGTTGACGATTCTCTATACAGCAAATTTTCACGTGCCAACCTGGATTTTGGTGTTACCAGATTCTGGACAATAGGTGGAGGAGCAGAGTATCTATCGTCGGTATCTTCGGGTAATTTCATGCCTTTTTTAAGTACATCATTCAGAATAGGGTCAAAATTGTTGCTTGCCGGAGAGTATACGCATAAGGTAAAAGCAACCGGTATAATGAATCTGCGCCTGTTCAAAGAGGTCCAGCTGGAGATGAACTACACTAAGTATGACCCGAATCAAACGGCAATAAATAATAATTATTCAGAAGAAAGGAAGGCGGCTTTGTCTATTCCTATTCAGGGAAAACATTTTAATATATTTTCCAGAATTTCGCTCAATCAAGTGATAATGCCACTCACAAAGGCATCCACAGCAGAATTTTTATTATCCGGCTCTATATACGGAGTTAATACAAACGTAACAACATCTGCGCTTTTTACCTCTGTTACCGATCCGATATATTACAGTAATGTAGCTCTATCTTTTCGTTTACCCGGCTCTTTTTTGTTTTCGCCGCAAACAAGATTCGATTATAACACAATGCAGTTTGTTTCGGCAAAAGCTATGATTGAGAAGAGGGTAGCCAAAAAAGGATTTATGAGCCTTTCGTATGAGAGAAATTTTGCAAACAATAATACGAATATAGAAGTAGGAATAAGGTTCGACTTGTCGTTTGCAATGTTTAGTGCAACAGCAAGAAAGAGTGACAATAAATATGCATTTACTGAAACGGCATCCGGAAGTTTAATGTATGATGCCGGAACTAAATATTTGAGTGCAAGCAGCCGTAACAGTGTAGGTAAGGGGGGAATAACGATGTTTGCCTTCCTCGATATGAACGGTAACGGTAAATACGACAAACATGAACCAAAGGCATACGGGCTGCAGCTTCACATAAACGGCGGCCGGGTTGAATCTCGTGACAGAGATACTACTATTAGGGTGTTTGAGCTGGAACCTTATGTAAATTATTTTGTCAGTCTGGCAGGAACTAATTTCGATAATATTGCATGGCAAATTAAACATAAGTCGTTCAATATAGCCGTAGGTCCGAACCAATTCAGGACTATTGAGATTCCTATAAGTGTTATGGGAGAGGCCGCCGGAACAGTATATTTCGGCAGCGGCAGCTCGCTCAAGGGGCAAGGTCGCGTACTTGTAAATTTCTACAGGAGCGACAATTCGCTCGCTGCACAAACGATGACCGAATCGGACGGCTACTTCAGTTATCTGGGTCTTAAGCCGGGTAAATATATTGCAAGGATAGACCCTTCTCAAATGGTTAAAATCAATATGCATGCTACACCAGAGGGGATTCCGTTTGAGATTCATTCCGGTACTGAGGGCGATGTTGTTGACGGACTCGAATTTATAGTTCGTTCAAATAACCCTGAACCTGAACAAGTACAAGAGCCTGTAAAAGACACAATTAAAGGAGTTGTAAAAGATACAACTAAAAATGTGCCTGTAGCGAAACCTCAACAATCTGCCAAACAGACAGTTATTAATAATGAAAACGCTGTTGCTCAAAATGCAGGTAAGACCAAGGAGCAAAAACTTACACCTGCTCGCCCTCCGCAAGCTTCGACAATTGCTGCGGCTACACCGGGGACAACGCTTTACAGGGTTCAAATTATGGCACTTCGTAAGCAGATAAATATTCGCGACTACTTCTCTTCGTTGTTATACGATATACCGGGCCTTATTATTGAGGAGAATCTCGAAGCCGACGGTTTGTATCATTACAGTTCGGCCTCTTGTAACGACTGGGTTAAAGCGGTTCGTTTGCAAAAGACAATCAGGGCTAAAGGTTGGAAGGATAGTTTTGTGGCAATTTATGTAGGTGAAAACAGGGCTGCCTCTTGCAGCGGACTTGTTGTTCCTGAGACAGGTGTAACCTATTACCGGGTTCAGCTTATAGCTTTGGCATATCCTGTGGCTGAGAAAGAGTTCTTCAAAAAGTTACTTGCTAAGATGCCGGAACTTAAGATAGTTGAGACTAAAACGAAAGAGGGTCTCTATCGTTACTCTACGGAACTATTCCGCACCGTCGATCAGGCGAGGGAGTATCTGCGCACAATTAAACAGAACGGTTGGGAAGATTGCTTTATTGCAATTGACAAATATTAACTTTTTTTACCGGTTCCGGCAGTCCACAAGATTAAACTAATATAATTCAGCCGGTAATATTCTGCCTGAAATAATAAAATCGAATACGGCCACCCCTTATTGCAGATGCAATTGGAATGACCGTATTTTTTACTGTGCGGGTTAGTGCTACTCTTGAACTAAATTATATTTCTCAATTTTGGCGTTAAGTGTAGGGCGGGTAATGTCGAGAACGCGCGATGCCTCAACTTTATTCCATTTAACGTCGTCAAGTACTCGTTTAATATGCTGTTTTTCGAGCTCGGCAAGTGTCATAAATTCTACAGGTCCGGTGTTAAGGTCAGTAGGAGTGGTGTCGTGGATACGTGCATTGAGAGTAATGTTCTCTTTTTCCAAAACGTCGCTCTTAGACATAATAATTGCCTGTAATATAGTGTTTTCAAGTTCGCGAACGTTTCCGAACCATTGGTGTTCCATTAGCATTTCGAGAACTCCTTCTCCAATTTTGTTAACGTTCTTCTTGAATCGTTTGTTGAGTTTGTGGAGGAAGTGAACAACTAAATCTTTTATGTCCTCTTTACGCTCTCTCAACGGAGGGAGGCTGATTGTAAATACTTTAAGCCTGTAGTAAAGGTCTTCGCGGAATTTTCCTTGTTCAATAAGTTGCTCGAGGTTGCGGTTTGTTGCTGCAATTATTCTTGCCTTCATAGGTATAGGGGTCTCTCCGCCAACTCTTTCGAATTCAAGTTCCTGAATAACACGAAGTAGTTTAACTTGTGTGTTCATTGAGATTTCCGAAATTTCATCGAGGAAGATTGAACCTTCGCCTGCAAGTTCGAACTTACCCTTTTTGTCGCGAATAGAATCTGTGAATGAGCCTTTTACGTGCCCAAAAAGTTCGCTTTCCAAAAGTGTTTCTGTGAGGGCGCTGCAATTTACAACTACAAGTGGTTTCTCTTTAGTTATGCCTGAATAGTGAATAAGCCTTGCGATAAGCTCCTTACCGGTACCTGTCTCTCCCTGAATAAGGACATTGACCTTATTCATAGAGATTCTGCCGATGTTCTTGAAAATCTCTTTCATTTGCGGAGTCTTCCCGATAAGAATATTCTCCTCCTGCATGCTGTCGCTGAAGGTCTCTTTATAGGTAATCTGATTAAGACTTTTACTCGATTTTACAGAATGGAGAGCAAGTTCTACTGTTGCACGCAGCTGTGACGGGTTAATCGGTTTTTCAAGATAATCGAAAGCACCGAGCTGGATCGACTTAATAGTGAGAACAACATCGCCGTAGCCTGTAAGAAGAATAACAGGAAGGTTTAGTTTGAGTTTAAGAATCTCCGATAAAACTTCAAGACCTGTAATTCCCGTCATTTGATAGTCGGTAATGACGACGTCAGGATGCTCATTCCTGACCATGTGAAGCCCTGCTTCTCCGCTCTCTGCTTCAATAACGTCGTAGCCGGTCTTAGTAAGTGTCTCTTTTATTATTCTTCGAATCAACTTATCATCGTCGATTACCAAAATCTTCTCCATAACAGTAAGTATTATCTTGTGTGGTTGTACCTCTTGAACTTAATCTAAATTAACAAAATTAACCGATAAAAATCAAAAATAGCTGATTTATATCAATGTTGACCTATTTGAATTAATATTAGCCGATAAATTT
>CAZOOH010000175.1:0-4651 GCA_964581375.1 uncultured Muribaculaceae bacterium | reverse complement strand
ACGCTTCTTTCGGTTGTTTTTTATAATTATCTCTTTTTCAAATAAACGACTACCCCTACCTGATCTTCGGGCAACGCTTCTGGGGTTATTCTGTTTATTCTTGCTTCGAAAATGTCGGCGTAACCCTGCTCAAGGAATTTATAGATTGTGTGGTTCTCGCTCCTTGGGATGAACCCTATTTTATGCTCACCGAACCAAAGCGCAACTGCATATTGATCGAATTTATTATCTGCCTCAATAATCAAATGAAGTTCGACCCCTATTTTGAGTTCATGAAACACAAGCGGCCCGTCCCAATAGGTAAACCCGGCAATGTCAAAATGTAAAAAATGTCTCTTTTCCATATCCAATTTTTATTTTAATTGTTTATGCAAAGAAACAGTAGGTTAATGACAACTTATGTCAAATAAAAAAAACTAAAAACTTTTTAGATATGTTGGATTTTTCGGACGACCTGCCTCTTTCCCGTTCGCACCCTTGTACTTATCGGCAGGGTCATAAACCACTCCAAGTTTATCGAGCAATGGTTCAACCGCAACCTGATGAATCTGCAAACCAATATCCCACGGGTTGTATCCCAACAGCAAACCGGCTAACTCTTCGTAGGTTAATACAGGAATTCCGTAACCATTTTCGCCGTAAATTGTGCCATCCATTTCCGAAATTACATATTGCCAGCGATCGAGAAAATAGTTACAGCCGGGGCAATTAGTAATTATCAAATCGGGTTTGAAGGGCTTCATGGAGTCGAACTTAATTTTAGAGTTTGTTATAGAGTAGCCTCTGTTCGATTTAAGCAGATATTGTCTGAAACCGAATCCGCAACAATGTCTTCTCTCAGGGTAATCGACCTGAACTCCGCCCCATTCGTCGGTCAACCCTGCAAGAACATAAGGAAATTCGGCGCCGCCAACACCCTTTTCAGGAAAAATCTTGGAATAGTGACACCCAATATGGTCTACAACTTTAAGCGGTTCGCCCGTTTTTTTGTTTACAAGCCTGTATTTCAACAAACCGGCAACCTCCTTTTTGAACTTAAATATTAAATCGCTCGTGTGTACCAGATTTTTCGGAATCTCAAACGTTTTCCCGGTAGCACGAAGTAAGGCCTCACGAGCCTCTACTTCCTTTTCGGGATTATGTTTCCAAGTTTCCAGAACCTCAGAATATATCCCGAAAGAGGTCACACAAGAACACACAAAATTTTCGTAACCGGCTTCAGTCATAAGAGCAAACTGACGTGCTACAACAGTCATTATTGTCTCAAAAGGAATTAAACCGGAATGATACGCAATCCCCGAACAAGAGGTCTGTCTGGCATCGTCATATATATTTTTTCCCAGCTCCTTCCCTATTATTTTCAAAAAGAGCCCCTCAGTCGCAGGAAAAAAGTTTTGACGAATACAACTTCTCGCATAATAGTAGTTATCGGATGCAATCTCTTTCTGATAACTTGACCACTCTTTATTTACCAAGCTTTCCATAGACAATTCAAATTTAATCTAAGTACATTTTCATGAAATATTCATCCTGTCCCTCACTGAACTCTATCCCCTCACTCTCAGCCGCAATCTTACTGTAATGTTCAATCTTCTCTAAACGACTTATACCACCCGTCTCCTCAAAAATCCTTCTTAAATCGTCGAGCGATTGCTGCGATATATTTCTCAATGTTCCACTACCCTCCTTTTTATAACTAGTCCCAAGTCTTTCAAGAATTGCAACTCTGTTCTCCTTTAACCAGTCCCAAACAGGACCCTGTTCCGGAAACATTTCGGTATTGACCTCATCAAAATAGACACAATAACCGTATTTAAGAATATGATCGCCAATTGTTCTCTTTATTGCCAACTGTTTACGCCCCTGTTTACTTTGAGTAAACAATCCGGTTTCAATCGATAAAGCCCTCAAAGCCTGAATTATATAGCAAGGCGTATTCCCTCGTGGGCAACGGGTCTTACAAGAGAGGCACTCCCCGCAAAGCCAAATTGTATCGCCTTTTAACAGCTCTTCAATATCTTTTTCGTTACCGTTCTGAACAATGTCAACAACCATTCTCGGATCATAGTCACTTACTGCTGCTGCAGGGCAGATTGCAGTACATGTTCCGCAATTTATGCAAGAGTCCAGACCCTCTTCATATCGCAGATCTTTCTTTAAAGAGTCGAGTAAACCAGTCATAATATATTACAATTATTCAATCATAAGTTTGAATCAAAGGTAAACAACAATCGCTCGTTTTACAATTAAAATTTGACACTTAGCAAATAAAATTATTATCTTGCAAACATCATAAATTGAATCTATGACGAAAAGTGATTATACATATATAAATGAGAATTCAAAAGATAAAGCGCTGGATGTAAACATAAATAACATTACAGAAGCCGATCTTTTTCGCTTCCTTACACTTCCGGATTCGGAGCTTGAGGCTCTTGTAAATCTTGCAGCAAAAATAAAAGAGGAGTACGTAGGAAATACAGTCTATTACCGTGGGCTTATCGAGTACTCAAACATCTGCTCTAAGAACTGCCTTTATTGCGGTATAAGGGCATGCAATACAAATGTGGCAAGATATGAACTGAGCGAAGAAGAGGTAGTAAATGCAGCAAGATTTGCAGCTCATCATCGATATTCTAACCTGGTTATCCAGTCGGGCGAAAGAAGCGACAAGGAGTTTCGCGATAAAATTGCAAGGTTGCTCTCAAAAATTCACTCAGAAACCGATAATAAACTTAGAATTACACTCTCTTTGGGGGAGCATCCGGAAGAGACGTACAGACTGTGGAAGGAGTGCGGTGCCGACAGATATCTGCTTAGAATAGAAACCTCTTCCGAAGATTTGTATAAAAAATTGCACCCTGCAGACGGTAAACATTCGTACAAGAAAAGAGTGCAAGCTTTGGAAACTTTAAAAAAAATGAATTATCAGGTGGGTTCCGGAGTTATGATAGGACTCCCGTTCCAAACAACTCAACATTTAGTCAATGACCTTTTGTTCCTGAAGAATTACGATATTGATATGGTGGGGATGGGCCCGTATATCGAACACCACGAGACGCCTCTTTATGAACATAAAGATATTCTTTTGCCTAAGAATGAGAGGTTTTTACTTGGAATCAAGATGGTTGCTTCATTAAGGATTCTAATGAAAGATATTAATATTGCTGCTACAACTGCAATGCAGGCGCTTAATCCGAATGGCAGAGAAATGGCTATTATGGCCGGTGCTAATGTTATAATGCCCAACATCACCCCTTTGAAATACAGGAAAGAGTATCTGCTTTATGAAGATAAACCGTGTATAGACGAGGATTCGGAACAATGTTTGAAGTGCCTTGAAAAGAGAATCACCTCAACCGGCAACCAAATTGGTTACGATAGTTGGGGTGATTCAAAGCACTTTACCCGTAAAGGGCAATAAATTATTTAGAATCTTCTGTCTCCGCCGCCTCTGTTAAATCCGCCGCCGTTTCCGCCACCATTGAAGCCACCGCGTCTTTCGCCACCGCCAAAGCCGCCTCTGCTGCCACCGCCGTTTCCGCCTCTGAATCCACCGCCTCTAGGGCCGCCTGCAGGTCTGTCTTCTCTTGGTTTTGCCTCGTTAACAGTAATAACTTTACCGTCAAACTGAGCTTGATTCAACTCTTCGATTGCTTTTTTAGCCTCTTCTTCGTTAGGCATTTCAACAAAACCGAAACCTCTTGATCTTCCGGTAAATTTGTCGGTAATTACTTTTGCAGATGCGATTTCGCCGTACTCTGTAAACAATTCTCTAAGGTCGTTATCATTAACTCCCCAGCTTAAATTTGAAATAAAAATGTTCATTAAATAAACTTTAAAATAATAATTAATAATTTGATGTAAGATATTGCGCCAATCGAGAAAGTCTACTTAATGAAATAATAAAAAAATCTAAGACAGAATTTCGGTAATAATAGTTAGCAATACAAAATCGGTGCAATGTAAGTATAATTATTTAATTGGCAATCTTTTTACTTAATTTCAATAACCTTTGAGTAGAAAACAGGCTCACCATCTTCGGTAACTCCCTCAACTTTAATAAGGAATTTTCCACCTATTCCAGATGTATGAAACTTATATTCAGCATCTTCCCCAATCTTTAAGTCAACTTGAGGATTCCAATAGAGCAAACTGCGTAAATCGGGCAGATTATCTCTATCTACAACCTTATTCGCCGAAAACCCGCATGGATATTGAACTCCCATAAAATCCATAATCTTAGCATTCTTATTGAACTTCAATCCCGGGTAATCATTTTTATAAGTATTAAACATAACTATACCATCATATTTGGCAGCACCCATAAAAAACTGACCACCATAAATTGAAATGCTCTTCACTTTCAATGGATTATAGTCATAAATTTTTTGGTGTTTAAAAATCGGTATACCGTCTATTAATGGCAAAGTACTTGCTTTAGAGAAGGTTATAGAGCTAAAAGCATCGGTCCACCTTACCTGTAAATCAATTAACTTATCGACTTTTCTGAATCGAAGTTCGGGGATGTACTCAACCATAACTTCCGACATTACCGGGAATCGTGTATAATCATCAAGCATATTCACTTTAGGCATAAAATTAAGTAGAGGATCTTTCCTCAGTTTAATTCTTTCGAAAAGAGTATCTG
>CAZOOH010000174.1:0-4690 GCA_964581375.1 uncultured Muribaculaceae bacterium | reverse complement strand
AGATTAAAAATTTAAATCCCATCAACACCATAGCAATTTCACACATCGGAGCTTACGCTGGTATTGCAGGCGCATTTGAGAAACTTGCCGCATGGGCGGGAGCAAACAACCTTTGGGCTGCCTCCCCCAGAATGGCAGGCGTTTATCATGACGATCCGATGCAAACTCCAGCTGAAAAACTACGTTCGGACGCATGTCTGGAAAATATCTCAGGAATTGAACCCGGCGAAGGAATGAAGCACTATACGATAAGCGGAGGCAAGTATTTTGTGATGCAAGTGGAAGTAACCATGTCCGAATACGGAGAAGCGTGGAAAAAAGCAGATGAGGCTTTTCTTGAAAAGGGATACGAAAATGACATGCGCGATCATTATGAACTATACCTGGGCTGTGCCGGAGATACTCAGGATGCCGATGCTCCCTGGATAGTAGAGATATGCATTCCGGTGAAATAACCGGCGAAATACAAGTAACTGAAGTAAATATACTCATTGTATTTACTTCTGTTATTGAGTAAATTATAATATATATCTGAAAAACCCTATTTTAAGAAAATTGCAAGTAGATTTAAAGAAACCGAAAATTTAATCAAATTATTTCAGAATCTTGTCAGGTTGGAAAAAGTATTATGATAACCTAATTACATACAAGATTTACAATATCCGGTCTGTATGAATCTATTGATACAATATCTACAATTAGTCTTTCCTAATTAGTGCAAGAATGAGGGTTTGCAAGGTTAGGTATTAAGGCATCAAATACTACTGAATTCTTAGTCGTAATAGATAAAATTCAGAAAATTGACAATTGGAGTGAAATCGTTAATCAACAATGGGATAAGGTTGCCCGCTAAAACACAAATATCAAAGCAATTCTCCTTGGATCTTCCCTTTCTTTAATTTAGAAAGAGAACAACAAAACGATATTAACAAAAAAGGCAATGTGTCTTTTTTATAGATGTCGCCAGTTATTGACTGTATCCCACTCTATATTTGTCCATGGATAGAATAAAATAAAGCGTGCAGCCCCCAATATTATTATACTTTCATTTTTTTATTATAAAATCTTTTATAATTTTGCTTATAATTAAAGAAAAAAATAGAAAAATAAAAAAAATAAAAGATAGAACATTGTCGAAAATCGAAGGCGTATTATTCTAAAGGTTAAATCTGGTAAATTAAACTATTGGTCATGAATAATATAAATCTAAGTTTTCGCAACTTAATAGAGCGTAGATCTGCTTCGCTTATTTCATGACCAAGGCTTACCAGAGCCGAACCTTCATGAAATCTGTAATGTAGGTTGCGCTCTTTTTAATAGCGATAAGTTGATAATATTTAATAAAAATAGTTTATGAATGTGATATTATGGCACGTTATCTAATAGCAGTAAAGATAAAAGCTTTTTCGGCTAGTATGGTTATTGAACATGGAATGAGTATTGAGATGGCTTCTATAGTTCCGAACCCTATAACTATCTTACAAGCAGCAGAACAAGTGAACAATATCTTTAAAGCTACTTTCGGAGTTGATTTGAAAGATGGGAGTGTTAAATTCGGAGTATATGAATGTGGATAAAATCGAATGAGAAGATGGATAATGAAAATCTGAATGTAATTAGTGATCTTCAGACATTTAACGAATGTACTGATCGTGTCAATAATGTATTAACTTTAGCTTCTGCTGTATCAGGTGATGTAACAAAAATGGCTCAAATAGCGAGTGATCTAAAAAGAGAAATAGCCCTTATGGACCATCAATTAGAAGCTTTTATAGTGGATAAACGTTGTAACTTAGAAAAGTTCAAAAAAGTAGTACCTATAATTGAACGACAATTGGACAGAGTGTCGGATAGAATGGATATTATTACGATTCAGTTAATGAATAGTAATTTTGGAGCATTGGATGCTAATAGTATTAAACAAAGAGAACTCTTGATAAATATGCTAACCCAACAAAGTGAGAATTTTAATAATATGATTGTTAAACTATTATCGATATAGAGATGAATAATATGGATCAAATGTTGCAAGAAGCAATGACGGAGCTTGCGGAACTAGATGTGTTTTTAAGTAAAACACTTGAATATACAGCAGTAATAGATGAGTCATTTAAAAATGTAAGTTCACAGTTTGGAGAAATCAAAGAACGGACTTTGAGCTTTGTGGTTGATCACAAAAAGGATTTGTTTTCAAGTAAAAAAGAGGCTGAAGAAACAATAAATAATCTGGCCATGCTTTCCGAAGGTGTTGAACTGGGTATCAGAGGTGCAGGAGAACTTTACAAGCGCTATAAGCAGCAGCAGGCATTAAATATACTTCTCAAACTGAAACAAGAAATTGCAACAGAAAAGTGTGAGGTGGTCAAGCAAATATTGGAAAGGTCAGTAAAAAATGTACTCCGTTTTGAGGGTTTCGTGAAGCTCTATGCACAGCAGACTTATTCCTTAGATCGGGTAGAAGATTGGGAATCGCAGAAGACACAAATGGTTTCCTTGATGAGCCAATATCGTATGTCTTATTATATTTATCTGTCTTTGTCTTTTCTGATTGAGGAATACAATGCATGGCTCAATGGTCAACACGATTCGGAGATAGATTCGCCTACTTTTCTAGATGTGAACGAGAAAATAGTGAATGTTATCCTGTTTCCGAAAAAAAATACTGACAACAATGAATCAAAGGACATAAATGAAGAATTGCGAGAGCTTGTAAAAGAAAACCCCATTTTAACTGGAAGGATTCTCTTTATTATGGTCGATGACAGTTTAATGGCTTTTTATCTGGCTTATAGGGAGAATATTATTTATATGGCTTCACAATTAGAATCAGGAAATATTCCTAATTCCCAAATGAGATCTTTGTTGCAAAATAATTCAGCTTTTGAAAAAACGCTCACTGCATACCGTCAATATTATGATATTCAACAAAAAGGAGATGGTACAACCAAAATATATATCTTTAGTGCATTACTTGCAGCTGCCATAACGGCGGGGAGTGTGTATTGTGAAGATACCTGGGTAAAGATTATCTTATTGGTCATCAGTTTTTTTGTCATAATATATACTACGTTGAAACGTGTAAAAAAAGCAAAACAGAAGTTCCAGAATGCTTTAGACACTGTAATTTTTGAAGTGAGAAATAAGATGTTGTTGCATGCCGGAGATGATATTAGAAAACAGAAAGTAAAAGATACAATTAAAGGCTCACCTGTCTGGGGAGCGATAATAGGAGCAATAATTGGCTTTTTCTTCATTCCAATTCCCGGTGGACTTATTTTAGGACTTCTAGGAGGAGCATATTTAGGCAGCTCTACTGATTAAATTTATATGAATAATGCGAATCAGTAGTTGAAATCACTTGCTGATTCATTTAGTTAAAATGTTGTTATACAGTTTATTATTACATTAAAATATTTCTTAATCTCCCTGGAAATCAGTATCTTAGAAGAATAAAACCACTCATTTTTCTAATTATGATTCCCAAGGAGAAAGAACTTAAGCTTATAAAAATATATATGTATATCTGCGATATCTATGAGTCTTCACTGAAATTTTGTTGTCAGAGATTCAGTAATAATGCAACTCCTATCTTCACCGACCAGGAACTGCTTACTGTATACCTGTTCGGTGGAGCTTATCAACGCTACTTCAGTATCAAAGAGATACATACATTCACTAAAGAATATTTGCTTTCCTGGTTTCCTTGTCTACCTTCTTATCAGACGTTCAATTATCGATTGAACCTGTTAAGTGAGGCAATTAATGAACTCGTAAAGCATCTCATTACATCCTTTAAACCAGAAGATTGCGACAATATGACATCACTGATTGATTCCATGCCAATTGTTACCTGCAAAGGAAAGAATAAAACAGGAAAAGTGGCTACAGAAATTGCAACAAAAGGCTACTGCTCTACCAAAAATATGTACTACTTTGGTTTGAAACTCCACACGTTAGCTTTCAGAAGGAAAGGAACTATTCCATTCCCTGAGATGTTGATACTTTCATCTGCGGCAGAGAACGATTTGACGGTACTTAAAACAGAAGCAGCAGACAGCCTGACCAATAGAAGTATCTTTGCCGATAAAATCTACTCCGATTTCTCTTTTTGGGGAGAAAAACAGAGGGAAATAGGTCTGGATATGCTAACTCCCGTAAAAGCTATTAAGGCTGAAGAGCCCGTAATTACTCAAAGAGAGAAAGCCCACAGAGACTTATTTTCGACGGCTGTTTCTAAAGTCAGACAACCCATAGAGTCTTTCTTCAACTGGTTGAATGAGAAAACAAATATTCAAAGAGCGATGAAGGTCAGATCAACATCTGGACTTCTTATACACACGATGGGGAAAATAGCCATCGCATTCATTTATCTAATTTTTTAAAACAAATGAATCAATGTCAACTACTGATTCGCATAAATAATTTTAATTACTAATGCGAATCAGCTGTTGAACTCTGATTCATTGTTTTAGAGTCTGTTTAAAAATATTGTTTACAACCATTTTAGCATCAGGGAAATAAAAGCGAGATATACCATATTTTCAGAGCAGGTTACCTTTTGTTCATAGTCCTTTGCCAATCTTCTAAAGTCGTCCAGCCACGCAAATGATCGTTCTACGACCCAACGTTTTGGCAAAGGTTTAAAAGCGGTGGATTTATCTGTTCGCAAAGTTATTTCCATATCGCAGTT
>CAZOOH010000173.1:0-4707 GCA_964581375.1 uncultured Muribaculaceae bacterium | reverse complement strand
CATTTGGGCACTGCGGGCATCGCCACCCGGAGAGTTAACTCTTAGAACGACAGCTTTTATTGAACTATCTTTTCTTATATCGGATAATATCTTTACGAAATTGTCCGAAGCAATATTTTCTTCGGATTTTCCTGTAATAATATCGCCACTTGCATATACTATGGCAATTTTTTCTTTATTGCGTAAATCACTCTTTTTACGAGCTTTATAATAAGTTGAGTTATCAATCATCTTAATGTCTTTCTCCTCTTTCACTCCAAAAAGATGAGCAACAGTGTCAATCAGCTGGTCTTTATAAAGCAATGCATCTACAAGGTTTGCTTCCATAGCTTTTTTGCCGTTTGTCACAGATATTTCATCGGTTAACTTATTTAAAACATCTTTGTCTATTGAACGGGATTTCGAAATTGCTTCGGTCCATGTGTTCCAGACCGCTGTGCCGTAGGCTTTAAGCTGTTCACGGTTTTCGGCACTCATTTTATTGCTGATCAGTTGTTCTGCAGCAGCTTTAAACTTGCCGTGTCTTATAAGTTGTACTTCAACTCCAAGCCTGTCCAGCAAATCTTTGAAAAAGATAGTGGTTGTGCTTATACCGGTTAAAGTAGCAGTTCCTGAAGGATTTAAGAAAATTTTATCGGCGGCAGATGCTAAATAATATGCCCCCTGAGAATAGTCATCGGCATAAGCTATTACTGGTTTTCCCGATTGTCTGAACCTCTCAAGTGCAGAACGGATTTCCTCGATATGTGTAACACCGGCTTCAATATTGGAAAGATTCATATAAATAAACTTGATGGCAGGATCATCAGCCGCCATATCTATTGTTTGAACCAACTCAAGTATCCCGGTAGTTTTTTCGAGAAATACATCTGCCGACATATTATAACTTATGTCTTCGGTATTCTGCTCGGTAACCGGAATGGAAAAATCGAGAGCAAGTACAGCCTCACTCGGAACTGTAGGCTTGACTTCGGACATTGTTACAAGTGAACTGATAATTCCGAAGAGAATAAAAGTTCCGAGAACCATAGCCAAAAGAGAACCGATAAAGGTTCCCGCAATAATTTTTAGGAAATTTTTCATATTGTGAACGTGTTTTTGCAATTGTTATGCAAATATATTTAAAAATCTAATCTGATTGAAAGTAAAGGTACTAAACCGATACTTCGGCTCGAAGACTCAATGATACTCCCGTTTTTGTAAGAGAATCTTGTTCTGACAATATTTTTCCTGTTTGTGAAATTTTGGATATCTGCCTGAATAGTAAGAGATTTGTCGCTCATGTTTACTCTGTAGCTGAATCCGAAATCGTTTCTTATGTAGGCAGGAAGGCGTTTGCCGTAATAACGGGTATTGTCGTAAATAATCCTTTTCCGGCTGATACTCAAGTCATAATCGACAGGTGTGTAGCGGTAACCGCCCCGCGACATGATTTTCAGATTGAATCCGAAAGTATTTTGCCTTTTCTTACCCGACTTGAACTCTTTCCCGGTTGTAAGGTTAAAAACATAGTTGTTGTTATAATAGGTATTGAACCACTTCCCGATTGGTGCTTTATATTTTGAATCGAAGAAGGAACCTGCAATAAGGTAGTAGAAACCTTTTGTAAAATCGTGTTCAAGCGAATACTCCAGCCCGGAATTGATCCCTTTACCTTGGTTCGACAATTCAATATCGGGCAATCCGTAGGCATAGTTCAAAATAGACCAAAAACTTTGAGTGCTCTTTGCCTGAGGTACATTATACAGATTTTGATAATAATACTCCAGTTTTAGTCTTGTATTCTCGTCTATCCTAAGATTATAGCCCGCAGAGATGTGTAAGGCCTTTATTGTTTTCAATTCTAAATTTCTCTCCTCTCTCTCAGCGGCAGATATTGCAACTCTGTAATTATATATTGAGAGTGCCTCGTTTTTTGAATGCAGCCCTGCCGAAAAGGATATCGATTGCTCTTGTGAAAGATTGAATGACACTCCAAAACGAGGCTCGTAAGTAACTTCGCGGGTAATTCCCGAAAAGGAGATGTTAATACCGCTGTTAAATTCTGCAAACCGGAATGGTTTATAGTGCCATTGTATATACAGATTACCATAATTACCCCTTGCACTTTTATTTATGAGTGTATCATAAAGGGTCCCCGACAATTTTTTTGCAAACATTCTGCCGGAAGTTATATTTTGATTAAATCCAATTCTGATTGAACTATTTGGATTAAACTTGTGGTTAAGTTGAATTGCAAAACGTAAGGCGGGATATTTAAAACTATCATTATAAGTTATAGTTTCGACAAAATTATTGTCAATTACCGACTCCTCTGTATTAGTATGTTGGTAAGTGATTCCTAATGTGCTCTTTAAGTTCGTCTTCAAATTTGGAAATAGGATAAAATGACTTATACCCGCAATTGCAGTAAATTTTTTGTCCAAAAATTGATCTTTGTCGATATCACTGTTGTTTTCGGAGTTTACGGCAGATGCTTTGTCGCCCACTTCGCTTGAACCGCCAACAGTAAAAAAACTGAATCTGCCTGCCTTTGAAGCAGATATCTCGCCTTTAACAGCCCAGTCAAAAGAGCTCGGCATAATACTTACATCTCTTGAATCGAGAATTCCGTATCGCTCCAATATCCTAAAATTGGCGTATCTGAAATTTGAAACCCAGGAACTTGAAATTTTACTTGAAACAGGACCTTCACCGGAAAGTTCGGCGCCGACCACACTTAACCCTGCCGAATACTCTCGTTTTGAAGAGTTTCCTGTTTTAAGAGTTAAATCCATAACTCCGGAAAATGCATTGCCGTACTCTGCCGGAAATGCGCCTGTGTAAAAGTTGATTCCCGAAATTACATTAGTTGTTATCATCGAATATGCTCCGCCGGTTCCCCCTTCGCCTTGAGAAAGATGATTCGGATTAGGAATCTCTATGCCCTCCAATACCCATTGTAATCCTCTTGGGGAGTTACCTCTTATAATTATTTGATTATTATCGTCATCGTTTCCTGTAGATACTCCCGGCAGAGCTGTTACCATTCTGAGAGGATCATAAAAACCTCCTGCAAATCTTGATGCATCTTCGCTTTTTAATTTATGTGCATCAATTGCATCAATCGAATTACCTCGCATTTTGTTTTCGCCGCGAACAATTATCTGCCCGATTTGTCGACTCTCTTCGGTCAAATCGACATATACGATTACCTCTTTGCCGGATCCCACGACTATACCTTTTATATAGGCATTTCTATAGCCCATAAAACTTACTCGGAACGAGTATCTACCCGGAGGGAGCATAAAGTTGGAGATTCCCTTGGCGTCTGATACCGAATTTTGTTGCGTTTCGGAACCCATAACAGTCACATCAGCTCCTGAAAGTTTTCTTTGGGTGACTGCATCTTGAACCACAACTGAAACCATTTGGCGATAAGGCTCTGATTGAAGATTATCACTGTTTAGGGCAGTAATAGTGATGAATAATAAGAAAAAAATGTTTTTATTCCTTTGAAATGCAGTCATAACAAGGTTTTTTGTAACAAATATAGATAGAAATCCCATACTTTTTTTTATATTTGGATTCAAAATTTCTAAAATGAAAAAGGCAGCATATCTACTCTTGCTAATTTCGCTAGTTTCGTGCGTAAATTCGCACAAACAAAATGGTTACAAAGTTAGATTGTCTTCGCTCGATTCAATAATGTCCAAGAAACCTGCTGTTGTTCTTGACTCACTCAAAAAATTCCAGACTTACAGACTCTCTTCAGAGAACGAAGCCTATTATAATCTGCTCACTACCATAGCGGAGGATAAAAACTATATGAATTTTACAAGCGACTCAGTAATAAGCCTTGCACTAGATTATTACAAAGGATCTAAGGATTATTATAATATTGCCCGCTCTTTAATGTATAAAGGAATAGTAAGATATACAATTAACATGAAAGATACTTTAGCAATAGACTTGTTTAGAGATGCAGAGCAGATATTTGATAAGCAGAAAATATCGGACAATCATTTGCTTGGAATGATTTATTCATATTTAGGCAAATTGAATAAAGCCGATAGAAATTTTAAAGAGGCTGAGAGTTATTTTCAGAAAAGTGCAGATGTAAATAAAAAATCGGGAAATACTTTTAATTATATTATTTCAATTATTGATATAATTTGGGCTAAGATAAATTTACGTGATTATTCAGGAATTCCTCACTATATTGGAATAATTGACAAAATTGATTCTATACCAAATGTATTAAAAAAGAATGTCTTTAATGTTAAATCAGTATACTATGCTTCTATTGGAGATTTCAAAAAAGCTATAGAATTTACTGTTAAAAACATGAAAGTCAGTAGTGACGTGGCTTCTAGAGACAATCAATATTATGGTTTATCGGCTTATTATGCACAAATCAACCAATTGGACAGCGCTGTTTATTACGCCGAAAAATCTATAAATGCCGTTTCAGATACTGTAGCATCGTCTAATTATCATATTTATAAACATCTTGCCGATATGTATAAGCTTAAAGGTAACTATCAAAAGGCTTCTGATACATATTTTAAAGCGTACGAGTTTCACCAAAAGTATCTTAATGAAGTTAGTTCTAAGAGAATACTTGAACTGGAAAAGAAGTATGATTTGACATTAAAAGATGCCGAAATTGTAAAAGAGAGAGACGCAAAACGAACGAGCAGGAGAGTCCTAGGATGAAATTATATT
>CAZOOH010000172.1:0-4759 GCA_964581375.1 uncultured Muribaculaceae bacterium | reverse complement strand
ATTATCCCTGCGGGTCGGGATACCACCAAAAACCTTGGGGTGCAATGTTTTAACACGGCCACCCAAAATAGACGGATACCCCGTAAGGTCTTCCACCGCATCGCAGGGAATTCCCAAAGATTCAATAAAAGTTTGCGTTCCTCCCGTAGAAACAAAGCTAACGCCCTCACGGTGAAGCTTTGTTAAAATTTCATCCAATCCCTCCTTATGGTATACCGATACCAGTGCGCGTTTGATTTTTTTCGTTGCAGACATCTTACCTAACTATTTACTTTATTGTTTTGAAGCACAAAAATAGCTATTTTATTTCTAATAAGGCAGTTCGTACTACTAAAATTCCTTTTAAAAACTGAATCTTTGTCAGCTTGCAAAAAAAAGGGTCCGAATCCGCATTTAAGCAGACACAGACCCTCTGTCAGGAAATCCGCAATTTTTATTTCAAGCGCTTGAACACCATAGGTTCAAGCATGGACGAAAGCACATTTTTAAGCTCCAACCTGTTAAAATCGTCGGAGAAATGAAAGATAAACACATCCGCAGGCTCGTCGGCACCAGCCCCGTTGGCATAGTATAGATACAGGAACTTCCCTGCAATCTCGTACTTCGAAGGCCTGGCAGTCAGGGTCATCAGATCATCGTGATACAGCACCGTACCATCGGAAAGAAACTCCATGCTGAAATCGGTATCCACAGGCACATGGCCCTCGTCGCCGGTAACATTCACCCATTTCCCCACAATGGCCTGCCGGGCGGTGTCATCGTCGTCGTCGCACCCCGTAAAACCCACCATCAACAGCAAGGCCGTCAAATTCAAAAACAAAAACAATCTCCTGTTCATACCACCTGTTTCTATACTAATTAAGACGCATAAACACCCCGATTCGTTGCATGCGAGGGTAGAGAAATAAGATCTATTTTGTATCTTTCTAGGCTTATTAAATGTCAACAATGTTATTCAGAGTTATTCAGTTTTCTTTTTAGTGATTATATTGCAAATAAAAACATCAATAAGGTTTTATGAAACGGATTAATTAATAACTTTACTCCAAGTTCATCACTCATATGAGTGATGGAAATCTAGAAACGCTGGGCCAAAGATGCTCTGCGTTTTTGCATTAATAAATATCTTTATCGTTCCATTCATTTTTATTCGCTATTCCACAAGTAACTACATATATATAAAATACTAACCGGTGGTAATTAAGGTAGTCGTTTTAGCTAAAAAAACCATATATTTTCAGGTTATCAACTTTCTTTTCTTTGTCATATGAAGTTAATTCATTTACTTTGTAAAATAAGTTCTACTCTTGTTATGAACATGTGTATTCAAAATCAATCTTATAGGTGAAATTATTATTTTAGTTTTGATACCGTTTAACTTAGAAATCAACGAATATATCATACAAGAAATAAAATTTTATACAGATAGGGTTTTCCCAACAAGGCGAGGAGTTACTTGCATTTATTATATACTAAATTGATATGGCTAAATATTCTTTTGAATCATTGAATGAAGATGACTTTGAGACTATGATTGTGGACTTAAGTAAGAAACTATTTGGTGCTGGCATTCACGCTTTCGCTGCAGGTCGAGATAGTGGTCGAGATGCTTATTTTAATGGAACGGCTGAAAGATTCCCATCAACAGCTTCTCCTTGGCATGGCCATATCATTATTCAAGCCAAGCATACAAGCTCAACCGGGGCCAGTTGTTCAGATAATGAATTCTCTGAAAATAAGACTTCTGTGCTAAAGAAAGAGATACGACGTATCCAAGAAATTATGAAATCTGAACATCTTGATGGATACCTTCTCATTACAAACAGGAAGATAACTGGAGGCACTCATCAAAAAATCATAAAACTCCTTACTGAAGAGTTGAAAATTTCGCAAGTAGATATACTTGGCTTGGAAGATCTAGAAAAACTTATCGACGACTATCCGTACTTTATTAAGAAGTATCGTCTCACACGATTTCAAGTACCTGATGTCTTCTATGAGAAGGATATTCGCGATGTTATCAATATGTTTAAGCATAAAACAAATTGGGTTTCTACTCCTCCGATTCGAGAAGATGACAGTTTGGATTATATAAATAAGGAGAAGAAAAATGCACTTAACAATATTGATACAGCATACTTTAGCGAGATAAAGGAACATTCGCTTAAACACTTTGCAAATATTGATAAGTTTTTGCACGATCCTATCAATGCCGTCTTTCTTGAGAATTTTCTTAATACGACTGCAGATTTACGATCGTATGTAGAGGTTCATCGAGATACCTATCCGTTTAAAGATATACTTGAGACTATTATAAAGAACATCATAGGAGATGAAGTAGGTACAGATATATTCAGAGCAAGAGCTCTGGTTAGAGTATTTGTCCACTACATGTATTGGAATTGTGACTTAGGAAGAAAGGATTAACTAGCTATGATTAAGCCGAATAAATATACAAATATAGACCTATCGGTAGTCAATATCGGTGGAATTATACTCAAGTCGTTGGCAGCTTGTCCTGTCCAGAAGTACAGCGAACTTGAAGATGCTGTAATTAGCAGTTACGGTATTTCTGCGAAGGTTGTATTCCTCAATGCTTTAAGCTTCCTTTATCTTTTGGGTAAAATTGATTATCAACCTTCAGCTGATGCTGTTCAATTATTGCGAAAATGAAATTAAGTAAATTATACTCCAATGATGCAAGGTTTCATTCAATCGACTTTAACGATGGATTGAATGTCGTATTGGGTAAGGTTACACGCAGATATGATTCACTTCGAGACTCTCATAATCTTGGAAAGTCTTCGCTTATTGAGGTGTTGGATTTTATGCTGCTTAAAGAGCTTAAAGCTGGTTCCTTCTTCAAAAGGTATGCTAGTTTTTTTTCTGTGCATGTATTCTATCTTGAACTGCTTTTAGATGATGCAACATACCTCACAATACGAAGGAGTGTTGTAGAGCCAACCAAAATAAGCTTCAAGAAGAATGAGGCTACTTGTCTTTATAATGAGAACACAAAATGGGATGTAACTTTGACTTTTACTAAGTCCAAGGAATATCTTAATGAGACATTAGGATTTAATGTGTTGGCAGGTACAAGTTATCGCTCCACTCTATCTTTTTTTCTCCGTACACAGAAAGATTTTTTCAATGTTTTCCAACTAAGCAAGAACCTTAGTGGTAAACAAAAAAATTGGAAACCTGTTGTGTTTGAATTGTTGGGTTATGATCCAGAGAAACTCAACAAAAAATACAATCTTGACCAACAGTTGGAAGAATTGAACACAAGGGTAAAGAATTTATCCTCAGAAATGTCTATTAGTACAGATGATTATGATCGCATTCAGAGTGCGTTGGATTTGAAAAAAAATGAACGTGATGTTGTTCAAGGTCAAATTGATGCATTTAACTTTTATGCGTTTGAGCGTAGAATAAACCAACATCTTGTTGAGGACATCGAGACGAAAATCGCAGAATTAAATTCAAGAGAGTATTCTTTGACATTTGACTTTGAGAAGATGAAACAATCATTGGAGAATGTACCAATGTATGACATAGATCAACTTAAGCAGATTTATGCAGAGGTAGAGGTTTATTTTCCTAACAACATATCTCATGGTTATGAGGATCTTGTTCAGTTCAACATCAAAGTTACAAAGGAGAGAAACAAGTATCTCCGTGAACAGATGGAGGCATTAGATGACGAGATTAAATCAATTCGAAATCAATTGAGTGAATTAAATGAACAAAGAAACCATGCACTGGATTCTCTGCAGGATAAAGATACCTTTCACAAGTTTAAAAAGCATCAGAAACGTTTGGCCCAAATTGAAGGTGAAGTCAGCAGACTTGAATTGCAGTTAAAAAATATCGATATCGTATCTGGCATAAACGAGAAAGCTGACGAACTAAAGTTGAAATTAAAAGAGGTGTCAAAGGAATTAATTGGGCAAGTTAAAAAACCTGCATCTCCGACAACTGCATCTATAAAAAAACATTTCAATGAAATATTCAGAACCATCTTCGGTGTAAGTGCATTGTTGTATGTAAAGACAAATACAAAGAGTAATGTGGAGTTTTGTACAGATGTTGCACCAAATGAAGATGCAGAAGCCACCGCAGAAGGAAATGGAGATACATATCTCAAGATATTATGTGCAGCATTTGATTTATCTATTCTTGCGACCTATTCAGATCATTCATACTTCAAGTTTGCGTATCATGATGGAATCCTTGAAGGTCTGGACAATAGAAAAAAGGAACTATATATTCAAGTCGTTAGACAATATTGCAGTAACTACGGATTACAGTATATTTTCTCTACAATAGAAGATGATGTCCCGGGAATTATCTTAAATCAATTTACAGATAAAGAACGATGTCTCGAATTGAATGACTCTGATGATTCTGGCAAACTATTTGGGTTTAGTTTCTAAATATTCTAACCATCCAAAAGGACTAGAAACGCAGACACTATGGAGTTGTATTTTCTTCATTAACTTATGCGAACCTGCCTTACAGGACCTAAGTAACAAACGGCAGGTTCGCATATACCGGCTTTATAGATTTACCATTCAAAAAAAACACTTTTCGGATTAACATATACATTGTAACTATTCCGATGAAATGCATCCACCAAAAACGTTGTAGGCATCTGCTAAAATTCAAACCGTTGGTCAGGCGACCGATTATAGTGTAATGTTTGTAAGCATCCGGTGAACCCCGTATTGTAATGGAGCATAACAGATGTTAGTTTTGC
>CAZOOH010000171.1:0-4808 GCA_964581375.1 uncultured Muribaculaceae bacterium | reverse complement strand
CATTAAAACAAGAAGGGCCGAAATCAAAAATAGTTTTTTCATAAAATATAATAATTAGTTTGTTCTTTTAAGTACGTTCCTGTTTTTGACATCAAATTCGAACAAAGGTTTAGTACAAAATATTAAATCGGAATATTAAAAACAAAACTTCCCCAATAGTACATCATTAAAGTTATAATTACAGCACCTATCAAATTTAGAAAAAAGCCTGTTTTTGCCATCTGCCACACACTAATTCGTGAAGTGCCGAAAATAATTGCGTTTGGCGGTGTTGCGACAGGCAGCATAAATGCCATTGAGGCCGATAAAGTAGCCGGCACCATCAGTAACAGCGGATTAATATTTGAAGTAATGGCAATTCCTGCCAAAATCGGAAGGACCATTTCTGTTACAGCGGTATTTGAGGTAAGTTCCGTAAGGAAAGTCATCACAAGCGATATTGAGAGAATAATTAAAATGGGATGTAAAGTAGTCAATCCTGTTAAATGATTACCGAACCACAACGAGAGCCCCGACTCTTTAAACCCTGTTGCCAAAGCAAACCCTCCTCCAAAGAGTAAAAGAATATGCCAGGGAAGCTTATTGGCAATTTCCCAGTCCATTACCCTTTTTCCTTTTTCTTGCTTAGAAGGTATCAAAAACAGAATTAAAGCCATAAATACAGCAACAGTTCCGTCATTTATAAAGCTACTGTTCGAGAATAATGAGCCCCATCCCTTTACAGTTACCGATCCCAAAGTGAGATCTGCCCGGAAAATCCATAAAACAGCCAACAATACAAAAACTACAAATACCCACTTCTCCTCATAAGAGGCCTTCCCCATTCCTTGCAGATGTTTGTGAAAAGTATCTTTTGCAATGGGAACCCAATCTCCCTTATGTGGCCTGAAACTGAAATATAACAACATCCAGATTACACCAAAAAGCAAGATGGCAACCGGTAGGGCAAAAATAAGCCAACTGGAAAATGAGATGTCCGGCAAATTCGGAAAATAGATATGAAAAATTCTAACTAATGAAAGATTCGGAGGAGTACCGACCAATGTTGCTACACCACCTACCGATGCACTGTATGCAATACCCAGCAATAATCCGATACTGAACCGCGAAGTACTTTTTTTGCTCAGATACTCTTCAAGCTGATTGATAATAGACATGACAATTGGTATCATCATCATAACAGTAGCGGTATTTGAAATCCACATCGACAGCATAAATGAGGCCAGCATAAAACCTAAAAGAATCAATGCAGGTTTGACCCCTGTAATACACAAAATATTTAAAGCAAGCCTTTTGTGCAGATTCCACCTTTCCATTGCAAGAGCAACAAGGAATCCACCCATAAACAGAAAAATGACATCATTAAAATAAGTTGCCGAAACAGCCTTCCCGTCCATAATTCCCAACAAAGGGAACAGAGCAACAGGCAGTAACGAAGTAACAGCAAGAGGTAACGCTTCAGTTATCCACCATACTGCCATTAAAAGCGCTACACAAAAAGTATAAGTTACCTTCGGGTTAGTCGGGTCGAGCTGAACATTCAGCAAAATATATAAGACAACAAGAGGGGTTATTACAAAACTTACAATTTGTTTGATTTTCATATTAGAGGTTATCGTTTAGGGTTAGTTTTCAAAGGATTTTCGGACTCTTTATAAAACTTGTTTTGTAAATCAAGAGTAGTCTCATCGGACTTAATATATTTTATAACTTCACTAAGTTGCAAAACCTTTTGATTTACCGACAACTCTCCAATTTCGGCAGATGCCCCCTTTGCATCGCCCGCATAATGGTTCGGATATTTTCCGTACCACCAAATCCCGGTGTAAGCATTTTTCAAACCCAGTCTGTTTAAATCTGCACCTGTTTCAGAATCAGCTCTCTCAATTTTGACCAACTCCGGTTTAATGTACATCATAACACTCGACTCAACCTCATCGGCATGACCGCCTGTAGTACTTTTTCTAAGTGCAGATATCTTTTTTTGAGTATCAGGATCCACCTCCGGTGAATAAATAAACAGAGCATAATCCCTATGTGCTGCCAGTTGCGATTGACAGAAGTATTGAAGGAAACTGTTATTCCCTCCATGACCGTTCATGATAATAATTTTTTTGATTCCGTTTCTCGAAATTTCATCGCAGCTCTCCTGTAAAAATTTGAACAGCATTTCGGGGCTGTATGCAATCGTTCCCGGTTGGTGTTTAGCTTCGTTTATCTGCCCTGTGAAATAAAAAGGAAAAACCAATGCATATTCCTTCGAAGCAGCTCTTAAAGAAATTTCTCTAGAAGTAAAGACATCTGTTCCCAAAGGCAAATGTTGGCCGTGTTTTTCAATAACCCCAATAGGAATAATGCATACCCCCTCCGAAAGTTTAACAGCCTTTGCGAACTCCTCCGAAGTAAGTTCCTCCCAGGCAGCCGACAAATTTTGTCCAAAAAGACCCGACGTTATACACAAAAGAGCCAAAATTAAAAATTTCTGTTTCATCCGTAAATAATTTTAAAATTCAATGTCAACATGGAACCGGCAAACAAGGCCTATACAAATGTAAATAAAAAAAGGGCTCATTCATAAAAGAATAAACCCCCTTTTTCGATTTCCCAGAAAAAATAAATTTGCCTATTTCTTCTTTTTGCAAGTAGATATACCAAGTAAAGTATAAAGCGGACAAAAACTCACCAGACTGGTCAATAGAAATATAATTGCAATTGTTTTATTTAATATTTCCGGGTATTATACCGGAATTTTTACTTTAATATAGAAACAATTAATATAATAGTAAGTTTACCGGACTATAAAATTATTATGATTTACCAATATAACTTTTAAGTGCTTTCACATAGTTTTCAAAAGCTTCGGTCCCTTGCTTGGTAATGCTGCAAGTAGTTTTCGGATACTTTCCTTCAAACTCCTTTTTTACCGAAATATACCCAGCGCTGCTGAGTTTGTCGATCTGAACACTGACATTGCCCGAAGTAGCACCCGTAGTCTCTTTAATGAAACTGAAATCTGCCGATTCCACACTAATAAGGATTGACATTATAGCAAGCCTCAATTCAGAGTGCAACAGAGGGTCTAATTCTTTGAATTTCATTTGTTTCTTCTTTTAAATGACAGATAGTGGCCCGGAATAATCATCGATACTACCGACATTGCCGCAAAAATAATGATAGTATTGGTATAACATGTAACAAAAATTGTGGCAAAAGATAGTACAATACCAAGTACACCAGCTAAGGCAGATACTTTTGATCCGATATAGAGAGAGGTAACAGTAAGGCCGATATTAACAATAAGCCCCTCAATCATTAAAATCGGTAAACGATAATCAACGAACATTGCTGCCACAGGAGTTATAAATGCAACAATACCTAATGTAATCCACAGCTTTGTAATTACTTCATCTAAGTAAGTTTTTGCATGAACTTTTGTTTTTTTCTTGTAATAGATGTTGATTGGTACCCCTATAAACGGAATCAAAAACCAAAACCATCCATAGGTATAATCATTTGTTACAGTAAGAAGAGCATAGACCAGCGCCGAAACAAACAGTGTTGTATAGCCCCATATCAGGAAAATGGCTCCCCCTCCCTTTTCAAATTTTGTTTTAGTGTTTTTAATCATTTGTGAAATAAGTTCTAAACTCTCTTCACCATTTAATACTTTTTCTTCCATAATATTTTAATTTAAATTGTAATTATGACGCAAATATAAACTAGTTTATTTTATAAACCAAATATTTTTAAAATAATTACCAAAATATTTACACTAAATTTTAAGAACGAACCTCTATATTTACACTACATATTGCAATTGTCTATGATTTATTACTATATTAGTCGCCTTAAAACCCATTTTTAAAAAAACATATCCTATGTTATTACACCAACAATTTATCAGAATGGCTAAAAAACATTCAGGTAAGCTTGCAATCATCGACAGAACTACCGATAAACGAGTTACTTATTCAAAAGCACTAATCGGTTCATTAATTTTAAGTAAGAAATTTCAGAAATATGATAAAGGGTTTATAGGAATAATGATTCCCACGTCGGCAGGAAGCGCTTTAGCTACCGTAGCCTCATTAATGAGCGGAAGAACTCCCGTAATGATTAATTATTCGACAGGTGCTGAATCAAACGCAAAATATGCGCAGCAGAAATGTAAGTTTAAAACCATAATTACCTCAAAAGCTTTACTCGATAAGATAAATTGTCCGGCAATTGAAGGAATGGTGATGATTGAAGATATTATGGCTGGTGTGACAACAGGGCAAAAAATTATTGCCGCATTAAAAAGTAAACTTCCACTTCCATTATTACTGAACATAGTTTATAAAGGCAAAGAAAATGATACTGCCGCAATTCTATTTACCAGTGGCAGCGAAAAGGACCCAAAAGCAGTTCCTCTCAGTCATTTAAATATTTGGTCAAACATTAAGAATTTCAGTGATTATATTAAGATTTATGATTCCGATATTTTGTTGGCAAATCTTGTCTTTTTCCATGTCTTTGGTTTGACAGTAAATCTTTGGGTAACATTAACAAAGGGTTTGACGATGGTCACCTATGCAAATCCTCTCGATTTCCAAACAATCTGCACAATTGCAAAAGAAGAGAAGCCTACAATTATGGTAGGTACTCCAAGTTTTTTCTGGGGGTATTTGCATAAATCGGAAAAAGGCGATTTTGAATCACTGAGAATTATGGTTTCCGGAGCCGATAAATGTCCTGATGCACTTAGGGATGGTTTTAAAACAAAACATGGTGTTACTCTTTTGGAGGGATACGGAGCCACGGAAACC
>CAZOOH010000170.1:0-4867 GCA_964581375.1 uncultured Muribaculaceae bacterium | reverse complement strand
TGTTGTTAAACGGCCTCTGTATTACTACAGAGGCTTTTTTATTGTATATTTATTTTACTATATTTGCAAAACACCATTTTTTCGTATGAAAGAAGATTATCAAAATGTTATAACTAGTCTTAAAAAGAAGATTGAAACCCTAATTTCAAGATACGAACAAGTTGTAGCAGAGAATAAAATTCTTATATCGGAACTTGAAAAGTATAAATTTGCTCTTGACCAGAGCACAAACAGAGAAAAAGAATCAGAAACAAAATTAAATAACTTACAGTTGATTGAAGCTTTTAAGGCATCCTCAACAGATGTTAGAGAAGCAAAGCAAAAGATTGCGAGGTTGGTGAAGGAGATTGACAAATGTATAGCTCTTTTAAATGATTAAACTGTGATGGAACAATCAATTCATATTACTATTGCAGAGAGGACATATCCTCTTAAAATTGCACTAAACGACGAAGAGAAGATTAGGGCAGCTGCGAAGATTATAAATGAAAAAGTTGACCTCTATCGCAAAAAGTATGTCAACAGGGACACTCAGGATGCGCTTTCAATGGCCTTATTACAATTTGTAATAAGATTGATTGAAGCAGAACAAAAAGAGGAAACCGGACAAATACTTGAAGAGCTTAATACACTTGATCTGTCTTTAGAAGAATACTTGCGAAGCATTGGATAAAACTTAGCCGTCGGTTACTTCTCTTTGCTAAAATCAACACTAATTACATACCGAGCGAACTCGATGTTCAAAAACAGGCCTATTTACCTTTCGGGGGATTCCATTATGGGACGTTGGACGTTTGCGAACGATATCGGAGCTCAAATCTTATTTTTTTAAGATTTTTGATAAACAGATTAACCGACGGCTTTTTTTAAAATTAAAAAATTAACGAAAAACATACAATGGAACTTTTACTATCAATAATACTCCCGGCGATTGCAAGTTTTGGAGTTACCTATTATGTTACTGGCACTGTATTTCTAAAAAAGAAAAAGGAAGAAATTATTAAGAACGCCGAAATTGAGGGCGAAAATATAAAGAAAGAGAAGGTTTTCCAGGCTAAAGAGAAATTTTTACAACTTAAATCTGAGCACGAACAACAAATACTTGAAAGGAATAATTTAGTAATTCAAGCAGAAAATAGAATTAAACAGAAGGAACTTACAGCTAATCAACAATCTGCCGATATTCAGCGTAAACAAAAAGAGGTTGATGCAATAAGAGAGAATTTAAAAACGCAATTAGAAATAATTGACAAAAAGAGTGAAGAATACGAAAAATTAAAAATTGAGGCTATTCAAAAAATTGAATCTCTCGCAGGAATGTCTGCTGTTGATGCTAAAAATCAACTTATTGAAACTATGAAATCAGAAGCTAAATCGGAAGCTATGTCTTACATAAGTGAAGTTATCGATGAAGCAAGACTGACTGCAAGCAAAGAGGCAAAAAGAATTGTAATAAACACTATTCAAAGAATTGCTCCGGAGACCGCTATTGAAAATGCTGTTACTGTATTTAATATTGAAAGTGATGAAATTAAGGGAAGGATTATTGGCAGAGAAGGTAGAAACATCCGGGCTCTTGAAGCTGCAACAGGCGTAGAAATAGTAGTAGATGATACACCGGAGGCAATACTCTTGTCGGCATTCGACCCTGTTCGAAGAGAAGTTGCAAGACTTGCTCTTCATCAACTTGTTACTGACGGAAGAATTCATCCGGCAAGAATTGAAGAGGTAGTAGCTAAAGTCCAAAAGCAATTGGACGATGAAATAATGGAAACTGGAAAAAGAACCTGTATTGACTTAGGAGTACATGGCCTTCATATTGAGCTTATTAAATTAATTGGAAGAATGAAGTACCGCTCCTCTTATGGCCAGAATCTGTTACAACACTCAAGGGAAGTTGCTAATATCTGCGCCACTATGGCTTCTGAACTTGGGCTGAATACAAAAACAGCTAAGAGGGCTGGATTACTGCATGATATCGGGAAAGTGTCCGATGAAGATCCTGAATTGCCTCACGCAATTTTGGGTATGAAACTAGCCGAAAAGTATAAAGAAAAACCTGAAATTTGCAATGCAATAGGATCTCACCATGAAGAGGTAGAAATGACTTCTTTAATTTCTCCGCTTGTACTGGTAAGTGATGCTATTTCCGGAGCCAGACCTGGAGCGAGACGAGAGGTCATTGAGTCTTATATTAAGAGACTTAAAGAAATGGAAGATCTAGCACTTTCTTACCCAGGTGTAACAAAAACTTATGCTATTCAAGCTGGAAGAGAATTGAGGGTAATTGTCGGCAGTGAACAAGTCAACGATAAAGATTCTGAAAAACTCTCTATTGATATAGCAAAAAAAATCCAGGAAGAGATGGTCTATCCTGGACAAGTAAAAATTACTGTAATTCGTGAAACCAGAGCAGTTAGCTTTGCAAAATAATTTTATTTTAAAATATCTATTTTGGGAATATCAGTTGATATTCCCTTTTTTTTGCTTCACTGCTGAATTCAATTGGAGTAAAGCTCCACTCTTTCAAATTCAATGGTTTTAAAACTTGCTCTTTTTTAATGTAATCAAATAACAAATCCCTGATATCTGCCATCCGTTTAACGACTCTTTTATCTCTTTCTGTAGCATTAAGTTTTGAACCCATTTCCAG
Source organism: uncultured Muribaculaceae bacterium (assembly GCA_964581375.1). Classification (GTDB taxonomy): domain Bacteria; phylum Bacteroidota; class Bacteroidia; order Bacteroidales; family UBA932; genus JAFIHK01. The sequence goes on along the minus strand of CAZOOH010000170.1, from coordinate 2,214 downwards.
TATCTCCCCACCACCATTTGCTCTATAAGATGAAAGAGCAACATTATAAGTTTTATTTAAATCAAAACTTGTTCCATTTGACATTGATTTTATCATTACTCTATGCCCAATAGGCTTAGTCAAATCAACCTCATAAAGTATTCCGGATGCTGAATCAAAATTGTATGATCTATTTATAAATGAATATATATTAGAATTATTTCTTTTTTGAATCTTAAGCATTTTATCTTCAGATGAATTCATTGAATATACCCATTGTGAATACGAATACTCAAGGTAATCTAAAATTTCTTTACCCGACATCCTCATAACATACAGCTGATTTTCAAATGGATATATGTTTAACATATCTTGAAAATTCAATTCGCCGGCTTTTACAGTGATATCAAAACTAAGTGGTGCGGCAAAAGAAATATCTGCCCCGGAAGAACTTAATTGAACTTTATGAATCAAACTAAGGTATTCAGAAGGTCCAAAAAAAGCATCTCTTGATGTAAAACCTTGTTCTAAAACTCCAACTTTCTGATTTGTAAATGTTTTAATTTTTTCAAATTGGGTTTTAAAAATCTTCTTATAATTTGGATCTGCCGGAATATTTTCCATTTTGACATTATCTCCAACTAAATTTTTAGAAACTACTTTACCATTTCTTATAACTAAATTTATTTTTGCTTTAGATAATGCAGATGCTCTATTTCCTGATTCTAATAAAAGTACTTCAGAATTCTTACCTTTTATTTTTTCATTAGCTGTTTGATGGTCATGTGCTGCCAAAACTAGATCAATTCCTTCAATTTTTGAGGCAGCATATCTGGAAGCATTTTCAGGAGAATAAGTATTCAGTTCACCCAAACCTGTATGAGTTGCTAAAACAATTATTTGAGGTTTTTCTCTCTTTTTAATTTTTTTTATCCAATATTCTGTAGGTTCAATTATCTCTTTAAACTCAATCCCATTCCACAAATCCTGTGACAACCAATTTTTTATATTAGGGTTAGTCATTCCTAAAACTGCAATCTTTAAATTCCCCCTATTTATGATCGTGTATGGAACAAAATAAGGTTTCCCTGTTGAAGTATTGATTGCATTTGCTGCCATATAAGGAACCTTAATTTCTTTAACGATTTTATCATAGACCTTATGCCCTGTTTCAATATCGTGATTACCCACAATAATAGCATCATACTTCATATAGGTAACAATATCAGAAAAAACATGTCTGCTATTAGTGTCGATAAAATTGTAGTAAAAAGATGCATTATCTCCTTGAAGGTTGTCTCCTATATCCAATAATATTGGCTGAATAATTGATGTGTCTCTTACAGAGTTAATATAAGAAGATACCGATGCCAAAGAGTATTTCTGAATACCACTCCCTACGTACAGTGAATCAAAATAGCGACCATGCAAATCATTTGTAGCATATATTTCAAAATTATACACTCCGTCAGCCGGTTTTAAAACGGCACACGAATTCAAAATTAATGAACTCGCTATAAACAATATAAACTTTCTTATTAACATAAATTAAATTTATCTGAATCTTTCCAAACTCTAAAATTATTTCTAAAATTATTCTGTTGAACAATGTCTATCTCAACAAGCTTAAATACTTCTTTGTTCTCCAAATTCTCTAAAACCTCTCCCTTATAGTTAACAAACATTGAACTGCCACAATACAAATTTTGAGGGTCTTCCCCTACTCTGTTTACAAATATTGTAAATGCAAGATTTTCAATTGCTCTCGATCTGACTAAAGGTTCTATTACATTTGTTCTGGATTTTGGCCAATTTGCAATATAAATCAATAAATCATACTTAAGATCTACATTTCTTGACCAAACCGGAAATCTTAAATCATAACAAATCTGTGGAAATATACGTACTCCGGAACAATTAATTACTTTCTGTTCAACTCCGGAAGTAAATAATCCATCTTCTCCTCCATAACTAAATAAGTGCCTTTTATCATAAAACTCTACTTGATCAAGATTAACATAAAACGCTCTATTAAAATAATTATTATTTTCAAAAAAAGGGAGAGAAGTGAGAACTGCACTATTGTATTTTGCAGATATCATTTTAATCCAATTTACGGACTCCCCTTCCATATCCTCCGCTAAAGATTTATTAAAAGAAAAACCCGTAGAAAAAAATTCAGGAAAGACTATTAAATCTACTCCCGAATTATTTTTTAAAAAAAAATCGTCTAAC
>CAZOOH010000169.1:0-4907 GCA_964581375.1 uncultured Muribaculaceae bacterium | reverse complement strand
AAGACTTATCCCGATCATGATTAACCCAATGATAAATATGACCATCGATCATATAGTGCAAGCCAAATTGGTTCCAAAAAATTAAATTTTCTGCCATGGTAAACATTCATAAGATACAAAACAATTCATGTCAATTTTGCTGTCACACATTGTACAAATTATGTAAAATCTGTTTGGAAATACCTTGTGTAATGGTGAATTCTCAATCCATCGGCTCAAGCATTTATAATGAATCGAGCTTTCTTAATTCTTGCATTTGCAAATCTTAGGAACTTCATTTTTTTACATTTAATTGAAACATATCCTGCAATTTAGGGCAATTTTGTTTCTATTTGATTCTTACCCGTGTTAAGAATTTTGAGTCTTTTCATTTTTACTACTTTTTACAGACATAACAAAAAAATTTTCTTGTTTTAAATATACAATTTAACTTATATTTTCGATGTTTCCGGCACAAACAGCCTTCTCTGCATATATAAGAGCATCAGAAGTATCTACTTTTTTCCAGTCGAGCGATTTATTGATTTGCCTTTCGGTAATAGGTCTAATTTGCAGGAAGCTGAAGATTACATCTTCGCCCTTTTCTACATCCATATTTACCGCAAACTCCAGTTCAACAGGCGTTTGCATCTCTTTTTCACTTATTCTCAACAAGTCTTGCATAATTTTTGCCAAAGGCATCGTGTCGTATTTTAAAACATTTGCGAATGTTATTATTTTACGACCCTCGGCAAAAATACTGTCTGATATTCTTTGATTCTCTCTGTCCCAGGTAGAGGCAACATGCCTCATGTTTCTAAAGTGTTTTGCCTCGTTTATATCAAAAAGGTGAAGATTAACCGCATCGTCAATGGAGGTCTTAAACTCTTCGGGCTTAAGATTCAAAGCATACATTTCATTTTGAGTCTCCTTTAGAGCCAGTTCGTTAGTGGAGAGTTGAAGAATATTTTTGGGATGATATGGAGAGAAGCGAAGTGTTTTACCACCTCCAACTACAATTCTACCTAATCCGAAGGCCAAATTTACGATACCCTCTTCAGATTTTTCTCCATTAATAGGGTAAAAATTAATAGATTGAGCCACACCTGAAAGTGTTGGGAAAAAATAACCGCTGTCCTGAGTACCGCATACATCTTGAATAACTACAGCCATCTTCTCTTCACTTAATAAATTCGAAGTTGCTAAAATATACGCCCTGCTTGCTGCAAAATAAATCGAAGCATAAACACTCTTTATTGCCTTGCCGAGTAATCTGAGCATTTGATCTTCATTTTGTGTAAGTGGAATCATATATGTAGAATAGATTCCAGCAAATGGCTGATAATGTGAGTCTTCCAGTTTTGAACTTGATCTTACAGCTAAAGGCCCTGTAGCTGTTTTTATATATGCTCTTAAATCCTCTATAAGTCCTTCAGGCAGGCGTGAGCTGACGAATTCCGATAATAATTCCTCGTCAGTAATGTCTGACCCAATCACATACTGCAATCCGTTCTCCTTGATAAATTGATCGAAATAATCGGTAGCAATAACTACAGTTCTTGGTATAAGTACTTTAACGTTTGGATACTTTTTAACCAAATCGTACTTTTGAAGAACCTTATTTATAAAAGCTAATCCCCTGGCTTTTCCACCTATGGAACCCTCGCCGATTCTGGCAAACCAAATAAAATTAGAGTAGGAAACAGGATCAAATTTTGCAACTACACCGTGCCCCAACAATACTCTGTAATCATTTATAGCCTTTACGATAAATTTTCTCAGACCGTCAATAGTGCTGAATTGCTCCTGTTGAGCCTCTCTTATAACATTGGCCAGTGAGAATAATCCTCTGGAATACATCCATTTAGATAGTCTGTTTCTGGAGCCGAGGAAAATAAGGACATCTTCCGGAACTTCCATAACAAGAGATTGCATATCTTTCAAATCTTTTGCTCTGCCAATTACTTCACCTTTAACAAGATCGCGAAAAACAAAATCGCCGAATGCAAATTCCTCACTTATATATTCGCTCAGTTCAATCAATAATGTTTTCGAATATTTTACAATGAAGCCTACACCAAGTTTCTTCGCCTCTTCTCTCATGCTCTCCTGAGAAGATTGAAGTAAAAAAGGCATATGAGGATCGTCGCTCTTAATTAGTTTACATAGTTCGATCCCTGCGTCAAGCCTCTCTTTGTCGGAGGGGTCATTTTTATGCATAACAAACCCTACATCCGAAATTACTCCCAATAAGTTAGATTTATATCTTTGATACAGTCTTACAGCTTCGTCGTAATTAGTTGCCAGTAGAATTTTTGGACGGGCACGCTTACTGAGTTTTTGTTGTTGCTCATTGAGTGCCTCTTTTAAAAATTCGGCGCTTTGCTGTAGTACCAATTTATATATTGTTGGCAGATACGTTGAGTAATATCTTATAGAGTCCTCAACCAATAAAATTGCTTGTACTCCTGTCTCAAGAATATCCTCATCGGCATTCATCTGATCTTCAATAAGCTTGATGATAGCCATAAGAAGATCGGCATTTCCGTTCCAACTGAAAATGTAATCAATTCCCGATTTATCTTCCTGATCTATTCTGCTTTGAAGTACAAGAGAATAATTAGTAAGCAGAACCACAGGCAAGTTGGATTTTACTTTTTTGAGCTCTTTAGAAAACTTAAATACATCAAGCTCTCCGACGTTTAACATGCTGATTACAAGATCAAACTCCTCTTCGCTTTCAATAAGCTTAAGAGCCTCCCTGGAAGATGGTACCCACTTGAAAGATGGGGGGTTACTTAAATTAAGGTCGGTGTACTCTTTATGCAGTTGAACTTCAATTCTGCCATCCTCTTCAAGAATAAAAGCATCATAACTGCTGCAAATCAAAAGAATCTTTCTGATTCTTTTTTGCATCAGCTCATTGTAATTTGTCTGATAAAATGTTGATGCTAAATAATCTTGATCTTGAACCATTTTGTTACTATTTATAATTATAAAAACCTGCTCCTGTTTTGCGTCCCAAAAGATTTGCCCTTACCATTTTCTTGAGCAAAGGATGTGGACGGTATTTTGTGTCACCAAATTCATTGTAAAGCACTTCCATTATCGCAAGGCAAACATCCAAACCAATAAGATCGCCAAGTTCCAGAGGTCCCATAGGGTGGTTTGCACCCATTTTCATTGCAGAATCAATCTCCTCTTTTGTAGCAACACCATCTGCCAAAATGCCAATTCCCTCATTTACAAGAGGAATCAGAATTCTGTTTACAACAAATCCCGGAGCTTCGTTTACCTGAACAGGGTTCTTTCCCGCTTGAGAAGCTAAATTCAATACAAAATCCACACTCTCCTGTGAGGTTAACTGTCCTTTGATAACCTCAACAAGTTTCATAACAGGTGCCGGATTAAAAAAGTGCATCCCAATTACCTTGTCGGGCCTTTTAACCGATGAAGCGATTTCTGTTATTGACAGGCTTGAAGTATTTGATGCTAAGATTGTTTCAGGTTTGCAGATGCTGTCGAGAGTGCCAAAAACCTCTCTTTTAAGCTTCATATCTTCCAGAATTGCTTCAATTACCAAATCGCAGTCGGCGCAGTCATTGTACGAAGTTGTACCTTGAATTTTTGAGAGAATTAACTCCTTCTCTTCCAATGTGCATTTACCTTTTTCAACAGATTTTGAAAGGTTTTTGTTGATAATTGCAAATCCTTTATTTACCTCATCTTCTGAAATACCTTTCATTACTACAGAAATACCTGCCTGAGCAAATACTTGCACGATACCGCTTCCCATAGTACCTGTGCCTACAACGCTAATTTTCATAAATTTATATATTTATTTATTTTTAAATTCAGGTCTATTTTTTTCGAGAAAAGATTTCATCCCGTTTTTTTGGTCTTCTGTTCCAAAACATTCGCCGAACAGTTCGTTTTCAGTCTCAATTCCTGCGTCAATATCACTCTCAATACCAATGTTTATTGCCTCTTTAGACAATTTTACGGCAATTGGTGCTTTTGTTGCAATTTGGTTTGCAATTTCAAATGATTTTTGCATTAACTCTTCGGCCGGAACAACATAATTGACTAATCCTAATTTGAATGCCTCATCTGCTCCAATTATTGCTCCTGTAAAAATCAACTCTTTAGCCTTTCCTAAACCTATAACTCTCGGTAATCTTTGAGTTCCCGAAAACCCCGGTGTAATACCCAAACCAACTTCAGGTTGTCCGAATTTTGCCTTTTCCGATGCTACTCTTATGTCACAAGCTAATGCCAGTTCGCAGCCGCCACCCAATGCAAAACCGTTAACTGCTGCTATTACAGGAATTGGTAATGTCTCTATTTTTCTGAAAATCATCGATCCGAATTCACCGAATGCTCTTCCATTTTCTACATCAAGATTAGCCATTTCAGAAATGTCGGCACCTGCAACAAAAGATTTACCTGCACCGGTGATTATTAAAACCCTTATCTCATCATTCGATTTTATAATATCTATTGAATCATTTAACTCCTTTAATATATTTGTGTTAAGGGAGTTTAATTGTTCGGGATTATTGATGGTTAGAATTGCGGTTTGGTTTTGTACTGATACTAAAATTTTTGATGGTTCCATTGGTTCAAATATTGCTGATTAACTACCAAATATAATACTTTTTAATATATTTGAAGACGAAAATATGTTTAAAAAAAAGAGCGTGAAAAGAGCAATTGTAATAGGAGCGTCATCCGGTATTGGTAGAGGATTGGCGCAGATACTTGTCACTTACGGTTATATGACAGGCATTACGGGGCGAAGAGTCGATTTACTGAACGATTTGAAAAGTGAATCGCCGGAAAGTTATGTGGTAAAAGAATTGGATAATACAAAATTTGAAACTCTTGAGCGTGATTTGGAGGAGTTAGTTTCCAAATTAGGTGGTTTA
>CAZOOH010000168.1:0-4911 GCA_964581375.1 uncultured Muribaculaceae bacterium | reverse complement strand
TGATGCATATACTGCCCCCTCTCTGTACATCTGCAATTTATACTCTTCGATTAGAGGAAACATCTTAAAAACACTCTTTTCAAAGTCGTTAATAATATTCTCTCTCCACTCTTCTATTGGTAATTCAAGAAGTTTTTTTAATTCAACAACAGGTTTTTGTGGTGTGACATTAGAATAAGCCACTGCGGTCGAAACAAATACGTTTGGAACTTTAATTTTAATTTTATATCCCTTTAATGAAGGAACATCAATTTTTGTAAGCAGATCGCCTCTGCCGGTTCCATATAAAGCCTGAGGTACATTTGCATCAAGTTCTTTCGCATAAATAAAATATGGACAATCACTTCCTAATTGAAGAGCATACTCTGCCAACACCTCTGCCGAAAGATTTAATGCAAACAGTTTATTCAATAAAATCAATGTATTTGCTGCATCAGACGACCCCCCTCCAAGCCCGGCGCCGGCCGGTATTTTTTTGTACAGATGAATTTCCACAGGAGGAAGATTAAACTCCCTTTTAAGCAGATTATATGCTTTTATACACAAATTATCATGAGGATTTCCATCAAGTTTAATTCCATGCAAATTAAAAGAATCCGATGGAGCTTCTACTACTTCCAGAATATCACAAATATCTGCCGGGAAAAAAAGAGTCTCCAGATTATGGAACCCGTCGGGGCGTTTCTCCGTAATCTGAAGACCTATATTAACTTTCGCTTTGGGAAAAGTAATCATTTATCCGCATTTTGAAAAACCGCAGGACATACAAACTAAACAACCTTCCTGGTAAACAAGTTCATGAGATCCGCATTTTTCACATTTTCTTCCCGATTCATCTTTTGTTCCATCAGGTATATAACGTTTTAAGGCTCTTTCTACACCATTCTTCCATGTATTGATAGCCTCGCTGTCAAGCTGTAAACCGCTGACAAGGTTTACAACATCTACTATAGGCATTCCGTTTCTTAAGACTCCTGAAATAAGTTTTGCATAATTCCAGAACTCTTTGTTGAACATATGAGAGATCCCTCCGACAGTATTTTTATAGCCGTAACGATCTACATATTGAAAATCGTATCGGGTGTTACTTGCATCGTCTTTCTCTTTTACAATGTAGCCCATTGAAATTGACTTAGGTATAGACCTTGAATCCTCTTCAATAATACCGGTAAAAATTTCATAAGGTGCCCCATTCATTAATCCGACAAATGCTATCCACTGCTCAACTCCGTTTTTGAAACGTATAACCTCAGCATCAAGAGATTTTGGTCTCTCCTTTGGTCTTAAAACCGACTCTTTTGCTTCGCCCTCTTTTGTAGAGACAAGAACGCCCGATCTTGAGCCCTCTCTGTAAACGGTAATACCTTTACAACCACTCTCCCATGCAGTTTTATATACCTCAGCAACGACATCTTCGGTAATATCCTGAGGCAAATTAACAGTAACGCTTATCGAGTGATCTACCCATTTTTGCATCTTCCCCTGCATCTTAACCTTTGCCACCCAATCGATATCATTTGAAGCTGCTTTGAAATATGGCGATTTTTTAACTAATTCATCTACCTGAGCGTTAGTCATTGAGGTAATTTTATCTTTACTTAATCCATTAACCTCACACCATACTAAAAATTTATGGTGGAATACATAATATTCTTCCCATGCGTCTCCCACATCGTCTCTGAAAGAAATGACCACGTTTTTATCATTCGGGTTGACTTTGCGACGACGTTTATATACAGGAAGGAATACAGGTTCTATTCCCGAAGTTGTTTGAGTCATTAAACTTGTTGTTCCCGTTGGTGCAATTGTAAGCATAGAGATGTTTCTACGCCCGTATCTGACAATTTTGTCGTAAAGCTCTTCGTCCTCTTTTCTGATACGACTAATCATTGGATTGTTTACCTCTCTGTTCGCATCATATATTGGGAATGCCCCTCTCTCTACAGCCATCTGCGCAGATGACCGGTATGCTTCCAATGCCAATGTCTTTTGGATTTCAACAGAGAACTCTATAGCCTCTTCTGTTCCGTAAATCAAACCCAACGCAGCCAGCATATCGCCTTCGGCAGTAATTCCCAATCCTGTTCTTCTGCCTCCGAGTGTTTTCTCTTTTATTTTATCCCACAAATGTAATTCGGCATCTTTAACCTCATCATCTTCGGGGTCAATGTGAATTTTATGAATGATTGCTTCAATTTTTTCCATCTCAAGATCAATAAGGTCGTCCATGAGCCTCATTGCTTTTCTTGCATGATCTTTAAATAGTTCTATATTAAATTTTGCGTTTTTTGTAAATGGATTTTCTACATAAGAGTACAAGTTTATTGCCATTAAACGACATGAGTCATAAGGGCAAAGAGGAATCTCTCCGCAAGGATTTGTACTGACTGTTTTGTATCCGAGATCGGCATAACAATCTGCAAGCGACTCTCTAATGATTGTATCCCAGAACAAAACTCCCGGTTCGGCAGATTTCCAAGCATTATGAATGATTTTTTTCCAAATAGGAGCAGCTTCAACTTCTTTGGTAAAGCGAGGGGTTGGAGAATCTACAGGAAATGCCTGTAAATAAGGTTTTTCCTGAAGTGCGGCTCTCATGAATTCATCATCAATTTTTACAGACACATTTGCCCCTGTAACCTTTCCTTGTTCCAGTTTTGCATCAATAAAGCTCTCTGAATCGGGATGTTTAATTGAGATTGATAACATTAATGCTCCTCTTCTGCCGTCTTGTGCTACCTCTCTTGTTGAATTTGAATAGCGCTCCATAAATGGTACAACTCCGGTAGAGGTAAGAGCACTGTTTAAAACAGCGCTACCCTTAGGTCTTATGTGTGAAAGATCGTGACCTACGCCACCTCTTCTTTTCATAAGCTGCACTTGCTCTTCGTCAATTCTCATAATTCCGCCGTAAGAGTCTGCCGGTTTCTTATGGCCAATTACAAAACAATTCGAGAGAGATGCTATCTGATGTTTGTTACCAATTCCCGACATCGGTCCTCCCTGAGGAATAATGTATTTAAATTCTTTTAAAAGGGAGTAAATCTCCTCTTCTGAAAGTGGATTTGGATAGTTTGCCTCAATTCTTGCGAACTCAATTGCAAGGCGTCGATGCATTTCATCGGGATTGTTTTCAAACAGATTCCCAAAGGAATCTTTCATGGCATATTTGCCAATCCAAACGGAGGCAGCAAGTTCGTCGCCCTTAAAGTATTCTAGGCTCGATTTCAATGCCTCTTCGTGGGTATAAGTCTTCATATTATATATATGTTTTATGGTCAGGGGGTAAAAAAAAGTCGAGAGATGAATCTTTCGACTTAATAGCAAATTTATAGGTTATTGAATTTTTTGCGTCAATAAAATCCTAAATTTTATTAACCATTAATTAACATCGGTTGTTGGGTTCCAGTACTGAGTTCTTCCCAAAATGCCTGATTTATCAAGAGAACCCCTCACTTTTAACTTGTTTTTCGATGAGTCGAAAGACATAGTACAACTGTAAATTTTTCCGTTTGACGGGTCCAAAATATTTCCTCCGGTCAATTTACTGCCGTCAGCTTTCATATTATAAACGAATTTAAGGCCTACAATCGGTTTATTATGATTCTCTCCTGTACATTTTTCGCATTTTTTATCCTGAGGTCCTGTAAAAATCTTTAAAATAACACCTTCGTATTCTCCGGAAGTACTTTTGTAAATTTTTACCAAGGATTTTTTATTGCCATCTTCATCGATGGTGTACCAGTTTCCTGTTATTTTGCCAATTTGGCCGAATGATAATGCCGACAAAGCCATTGTCGCCAAAAGTAAAAAAAGTTTTTTGTTCATAATATTTGGGTTTTAGGTTTAACAACAATTTACACTACAGTTACTGCAATGACTGAATTCTCCTCTTAGCCTGCTCTCAACCAACTCCTCTAATCTCTTTTTAAGATTTTCGTTCGAAATTGTCTCAAGAACATCATTAACAAAAGCCAGTTGCTGAAGAAGCCTAGCCTCATCTTTTCCTATGCCGCGCGATCTCATATAAAACATAACATTCTCGTCTAATCTGCCGCTCGTTGCACCATGCGAACACTTTACATCATCTGCATAAATCTCAAGTTGAGGCTGAACATAAGCTTTAGAGCTCTTCGATAAAAGCAGATTGTGATTCGCCTGATATGCCTCTGTCTTTTGAGCATCTTGGTCAACAACAATCTTACCGTTGAAAATTGACCTGGAATTATTATCCAGAATGCCTTTAAAAAGCTGAGAACTCTTGCAATTGTTTATATGGTGATTCATCTCAATTGAAGTAGACATCTCCTGATTTCCGTCCGCCAGGCAGATACCGTTTAATGCACAATTCGAGTTTTCTCCGTTTAGGTGACTGGATATTATGTTAGTAATCTTAGCCCCATGAAGAGTAACAGTCGTAATCTTAAGTTCCGCATCTTTTTCAAGATTAAGATTAAAATTTGTTTTGTGAATACTCCCGTTATTCTCGTTTTGCATTATTACAATATTTGCTTTTGCACCCTCTTTCACCTCGACGTCTATTGTCTCTTGAGTATTAAATTCGTCCAAAGACATAGTATGGGTACAAATTAGAAGGTTCGAAACAGATCTCTCTCCATAAATGATTCGGCTATTTATTGTTAAATCTTCCGGTTTTAAACTATCTCTTACTCCAATTATTTGAAGATTTTCATCAACAGAAGTCTCCTGTTTTATCACCAAATCAAAACCTCCGCCATCCTTAGAAGTTAAATTTAACCCCGAATCAAGAATTAGAGGTTCTCTTAGTATGCCGTTCATAACAAATGCCTGTAAAGTACCCGGTAAAGGTACCCGACACCGGAAAACTTCCGGAATTTCAGGTTTGTATGAGTATTTATTTGCCATTTTCCTCATCTTTTATAAGCCAGT
>CAZOOH010000167.1:2237-4920 GCA_964581375.1 uncultured Muribaculaceae bacterium | reverse complement strand
TATATTGCACAACTTACTAGTAATCAAGGTAATAAAAATCAAAACTCAAAAAGTTAGCAAAAACTTTTTGAGTTTTGATTTACAAACACCTCACTATCAACACCATGTGCAATATAAAGGCGAAAGAGGTTTTTTTTTGCAGAAAAAAAACATAACTTGCAATAAATTGAAGAGGAGGGAGATATGAAGGGAAGTCAAGTTCAGAAGCCTAAACGGGTACGTATTCAAGAAGGTTCGATTCACGTATACTTTAGAGGCAATCAGCGTAACAATGTATTTTATACTGACAGGGACAAAATTATGTTCCTAAAATTGTGCAATAAATTTGCAAAAGAGTATTTAACGATTGTGCAGGGTTTTGTAATAATGGATAACCACGTCCATCTGCAAGTACAAACAAAGTGCCTTACCGATTTTATGAAATCGCTACTGCGCACATTTTCAAGATGGTACAATAAGGAATATCTTACCAGAGGAAAAGTTTTTTCTACTCCGTTTAACAGCTCTTGCAAATACACAAACACTTGGATTGCAGATAGTTTACTCTATATTTTACAGAATCCGATTAGCGCAAAAATCTGCCAACACCCAAAGGAGTATCAATGGAGTTCTTACCATTTTCATTATCAACAAAAAAATCCGCTGAAAAAATTTATTGAGGTCGACACAACATTACTGGAAAATGCTTATTGCTCTAAATATTTGCTGGATAAGGCAATAATGGAAAAGCAAATTGAAATTGCCGAAATCAAAGAGGAGCAAAATCGTGGATGGGAGAGAATTTCGAATGGAGAAATTGCACGTTACATTAAGTCTCACATTTCCAAAGAGGACTCAATTTACAGTTTGAGTACCTCCGAACTTAGACATTTAGCTCTATCAATTCGTAAAAATCTGCATGCCAGTTATTTGCAGATAGCATCGATTTTACATGTCAGTAAAAAGCAAGTAGAAAAGTGGGTGCAAGAGGAGTAGCTTTCGCCTTTATATTGCACAACTTACTAGTAATCAAGGTAATAAAAATCAAAACTCAAAAAGTTTTTGCGAACTTTTTGAGTTTTGATTTACAAACACCTCACTATCAATACTATGTGCAATATAAAGGCGAAAGAGTTTCCGCTACCGCTAGTACGCCAAAATACCCACCTTGCCGTCCATCGAGCTTACCAATAGGCGGTTGCCTTCAAGTGGCTGGATGTAGTTGATGAGAGCTATGGAAAATTTGTAGCGCCAGGCAACAGAACCATCTGAAGAACGCAGAGCAAAGATATCTCCTTTGTCGGTAGGGATAAATATTAGCTCAGAGGTAGTGGTTATAGGTGATGGTGCTATTTCGTAACCGAATCCGGCATTTGATTTCCAGAGAACCGGCAGATTAAGCGGTTGATTTTGAGAATCGCCTGGCTTTGCAGAAAAACTTTGAGTGGAATTGCCGGATGGTCTGTTGCCGGATGGTCTGTTATCGGAGGTTCTGTTCGCAGATGTTGGATTTGCAAGATAATCGGCAGGAGGCGGCGGCGCGTTGCGCGATCGGTTAGCGGTTTCTCTTTGGTCACCCGCATCTTTTTGGTCGCGTAACTTTGCAGAATTTTGAGAGTATTTTGTAGAAAATTTTGGTGAATATTTAGGAGAGTATCTGCCTGTATAGTATGCAATAACTGTATCCTGCATGGTTTTGACATAAATTACCGAAGCGTCAGGTGAGATTCCGATGGCTTCGCGGCCGCCGCGGGCTCGCCAGAGTTCGCGGCCACTAGTTGCGTCTAGGGCGTGAGTCATTCGCTCAGGGGTTACGAAGAAGATTTGCGACCCTGAACCGTTATACAATGAGGTGTAAGCTGAATTTCCGGCAGATGATTTTCCGGTCGGATTCCCGGTCGATTTTCCGGTCCGATTCCCGGTCGATTTTCCGGTCGATTTTACCGGCCACACGGCAGCTGGCGAAAGGCCCCTCCCCTTTCCGTTAGTCCAAGACCACAAAAGTTTGCCCGACTTAGGGTTTAAAGCATAAAAACGCGAGCCCCAGCTACCGAAATATACACCGGAGTTATCTACAAAAGCTTTACTCTCCACAAATCCCGCTACATCGTTGAAACTCCAGACTAATCTGCCTGTTTGCAGATTAATCGCACGGAAAACTCCGTCGGATGCACCAATATATACAATACCATTGAAAATAGCAGGCGACGCCAGAACCGATTTTGCAGCACCAACTTTCCAAATAAGCGAACCATTAATCGCATCCAGGCAATAAATAAATCCGTCACTGCTGCCAATAACCAATCTGCCCGACTCCACCGCAGGCGACGAAAAAATCTTACCACCTGTAGCATAGCTCCAAATTACATCTTTGGCAGATGGTTTAACGGAACCTACACGAACCGCTTTTATTATACCGGCTGTATTGGCATAATAAACAATACCGTAGGAAATATCTGCCTTACCGCCGGTCCTGCTGTTACGGTTATTGCCATTGTAGTTACTATTGCCGGTACTTCTGATTCCAGAAGTAGTTACAATCCTAGAGGTACTTTCATTATAAGGTACAAAGAGAGCCGCCGAGCCAATGTCGGAGTTATCCTGAACCGACCAAACCTCTTTTACAGGAGAGGAAGCATTTTGTGCAAAAAGGGCCGCAACCGCAGGATCGGAATTATAATCGGAATTTTCTTTACGTCCGGAG
>CAZOOH010000167.1:0-2137 GCA_964581375.1 uncultured Muribaculaceae bacterium | reverse complement strand
CCGCGAGGAGAGCCAAATGCCCTTCCGTAGCTCATCCGCAAGCGAAACCAAGGAGGGAGCGTCTTACTCAACTGCGCCTCTGCGCCCTGTCCAACGGCGGGAGCCTTCGGCCCCGCAGCCACCCCTCCAAAACTCCCCGAACCACTCTCCATACCCGAAACCGCAACAACCCTCTCCTGAAAATCTATCTGCATACCCTTAATAGTCACAATATTATACCCGGCACCCGCACGTCCGGCGCGCAAATTTGAACGCCCCATAACAGCAGGAATACCGTCAGAATCAAGCACCATATTATTATGGCCATGCCCGCACATAGTGAGCTGAGTATTCATCCTCTTAAGAATCCCCGTAACCTGAAACCAGTTAAGCATCTGATCATCAAGCGGATAGTGGTTAATAAATATAACCGGCTCATCCTTAGGCACAACCCTCGAAACAGAATCCAATTTCAAAATACTCTCCCGCGGAACAAGCGCCGGCGCCATCCTCATGTTTGGCCCCGAATTACACCCGATAAATCTTATCCCTGAATTCTGCCCGCCGGTCGGCACAACAAAATCGAAAAACTCATATCCGAACACCTTTGCAAAAGTATTACAACCACTCTCGCTCCACTTCGAGTCATGATTCCCCGACAAAATGAACCACGGCTTATTAAACCGCGCAAAAACCGCCGCCGCAATCCCAATCTCCTCATCACTTCCAAACTCAGTAATATCGCCCGCCAAAATTACAAACTGAATATCCTTCATCGCATTGATATCACGCACCGAAGCCTCAATATCCGCTATCGCACTCGTTCCCTGCGCAATATGAATATCTGCCAGATACGCAAATTTAATCGACCCGTCTTTCGAAGGTCTGATTTTCGCAGCCTGTTCAGCAACAACACTTTCGGCAGATGCTCTATATGCAGATTCGGTTCTCTGAACAATCCCATTCATTTGCGGCGACACACTTTGAGGTTGAGCAGATACCTTTTGAGGTTGAGCAGATACCCTTTGAGCCACAACATCCTGACTGCCAATCAAAACCAAAACAGTTAAACTAATGATACTAAGGAAATTTCTTTTCATAAAAATTATTATTTGGAAGTAAAACCAAGACTTAAAACCAAGTCAAAAATCCAGAATGTAAAATTAAAAAAATAAACAAAACGCAGAAAACGCTTTCGCCTTTATATTGCACATTCCACTGATAATTAGAACGTTAAAAACTAAAACTCAAAAAGTTTTCAAGAACTTTTTGAGTTTTAATCTCGTTGTACCTCATTACCAGCACTTTGTGCAATATAAAGGCGAAAGAAACCTCTCTGCTGCGCGCTGCGCAGTGCGCGGTGTGCAGTGCGCAGTGCGCGGCACGCGGTGCGAGGCGCCTCTGTTGCGCCCTGCTAGTAGGTAATTTGCGTGTTGGTATGTCGGTAAATCATGTTCTTGGCGGCACCGGTGCCGGTGTAGGTGGCAATTTCGGGAACGGCCACATCGGCGGTAGAGCCAACCATATTGTAAACACGTAATACCCAACTGTTTCCTTTATTTGACAATACCGAAAACTTGTTAATGGCAAAATAGTTGTCGAAGTTGTGCTCAATGGCAACAATCTGCTCGTCAGAAGGAATTGTAATAATATCACGAGTCTCAGTCTGATTCGATGGATTGTAATAGCTTACCTTGTTATTGCCCGAAGAGTAATATACAACTGTATTCAAAGCAGTTGAAGCACCACCTTTAAGAGCAAAGACTTTTGCGGTAACTACTCCGAAAGTCGAAGGAATAACCAGACCACGGGCGCCATTATCGTAAATGTAACCATACTGAATATTACCAGTACCCATCTGCCATAAAGTATATACCCCTGTACTTCTGTTTTTTACAATCGCATAAGTACGGCCGGCAGATGTATAGTAGTACTGCTGAGTCGCCATATAGATAAGGTCAGAATTGGTAAAATAGGTTTCACCTACAGGAGCCAAAGTAAGAGGCGAAGCAACCTTAACAGCCGATTTCACCGGGGTAAAAGTTTGTACATAATAGCCCACAAACTCACCGGCATTGTCATCAAACATTAAGTACGAAGAGTTGGTTGCCGAAACCATTTGATTAAGCTTCATATTATCGACAGGGTAGAAGTAACC
>CAZOOH010000166.1:0-4924 GCA_964581375.1 uncultured Muribaculaceae bacterium | reverse complement strand
GGAGTATCAGGTTGGCTGGGGAAAAGATCTTCAGGCAGAGCATGAAAGATATCTTGTAGAGAAACATTTTAAAAAACCTGTTATACTTACGGACTATCCGAAAGACATCAAAGCGTTTTATATGAAACAAAATGATGACGGAAAGACAGTGAGAGCAATGGATGTACTCTTCCCGAAAATCGGCGAAATAATCGGGGGCTCGCAAAGAGAAGAGAACCTTGAGAAGCTTGAAAACAGAATCAAAGAACTTGGTATGGAGTCAGAGGGATTATGGTGGTATTTAGATACCCGCCGATTCGGTTCTGCACCTCATTCCGGCTTTGGTTTAGGCTTCGAAAGATTACTTCTGTTCGTAACAGGAATGTCAAATATCCGCGATGTGATTCCTTTCCCAAGAACACCTAAAAACGCAGAATTTTAATGTTAATAATTGGAATTGCCGGTGGAACCGGTTCCGGAAAAACAACTGTAGTAAAAGAGATTACAAAACACATTGTTGAAACCGATGTTGTAGTCATACCACAGGATTCATATTACAAAGACAACTCTCATCTGCCGCTTGAACAAAGGTTGGAACTCAACTTTGACCATCCCGAGTCAGTTGATTTCGAGCTTCTTGTAGATCATCTGAATAAACTCAGAGAGGGCAAAACAATTGAACAACCAATATACTCCTACTTAACCTGTTCCCGGTCAAAAACAGAAACTACTCACACGAAACCTGCTCATATTATTATTGTTGAAGGTATTCTGGTATTTACTTGTCCGGAGCTTCGTGATTGCCTTGATATTAAGGTTTTTGTTGACGCAGATGCCGATGATCGCCTTGGACGTGTAATTAAAAGAGATAACATTGAGCGAGGCAGAACTGTCGAAAAGGTTCTTGAGAGGTACGACAAAACTGTCAAACCCATGCACCTGCAGTTTATTGAACCTACTAAAAGATACGCCGATATAATTGTTCCGCAAGGGGGGCATAATCAGGTTGCAATAGATATACTTATAGCCACTATCGAAAAAGCTCTTCAGACTAAATAATGTTTAAAAGAGAGAATAATGCAGGTCTCTATTTGACTATTGCTGTTCACTTGTTGGTGCTCATAATTCTGCTTGCTGCAAGAATTAATTCAATCATAAGTGAAGATACCTCTTTTTTAATCGATTTTTCTAAACAGGAGGAGGCTGAGGTTCAGGAGAAGCAACTTCAATTGAGAGAAGATGTTAACAAAGAACTTGACGCCGAATTGTACGGCACAAATGCTGTAAGAAACGTAGTTGTAGATGCCTCTTCAAGGAAAGGTCAGGATTTGAAGGATGACCGGTTTAAAAATCCCAATCAGGTATATGAAGAGGCCAAAAGACTTCAGGAGCGGCTCGATGCTTCCAGAAGAGAGGCTGAACAGAATCAAGGTAGCGACGAAGTAAAATCAGGCGAAACAAAAACAATTTCTAAAACAGAATCTTACAAGGGGCCTTCGGTTGTTTCATATAATGTTGCAGGAAGAAAAGCTCTTAGTCTGCCTATTCCCGCTTATAAATGTTTAGGTGGCGGCGATGTTAACGTTGCAATAATTGTCAATAAAAAAGGTTACGTAATTGCAGCCGAAGTTATTTATGGATCATCTTCAAGTGATCAGTGTCTGCAGGAATTTGCAATAAGGGCGGCAAAATCTTCAAGATTTACCGCCTCAGCTACTGCTCCCGATAAACAACCCGGAAATATTGTATATCGTTTTATTGCCCAATAAATGGTCTACTTCTTTTTACCTGTCGCTACAGCAATAACATTATCAATTTCCGAAATAATCGGGTAAAAAGCTTTGTCTTCCATTGGTGTGTACCGAGATACATAAGCGTAAATCTGAGTCAATACAACCTCTCTGCAAGGCTTCCATTCGGCTGGCGCCGGTGTAACCTTATTTAAGGAGAGATACTGTAAAAATTTTTGCTCAATACCAATGGTGTTATAAAAACTCTTTAGTGCAGGAAGTGTTTTGATTGTTCTGAGTTGATTTCTGTACTCATCTGCCACAATACTACTGAATTTGAATGCAAGTGCCAGATTGGAGATTTTGATGAAGTATTTATTCATTCCTGCAGTGTCGAGAGGAACAAATATGTCAGGAGTTATTCCGCCTCCGCCATAAACAATCTTACCTTTGGGTGTTTTGTATTTAAGAGTGGTATCTACCTTAATACTGTCGGCGGTCATCATTTCGCCGTGAATAAACCTTTCGGCAATATCGTTTCCGTAGTCTTTAGAAAAAGGCTTTTGGATTGAACGTCCAGAAGGAGTATAAAATCTTGCAACAGTGAGTCTTAAGCCCGATTTATCGGAAAAATTGATAGGCTCCTGAACCAGACCCTTTCCAAAAGACCGGCGTCCGATTATTGTCCCTCTGTCGTTATCCTGAATCGCTCCGGCAAATATTTCACTCGATGAGGCAGAATTTTCGTCAATCAGAACTTTTAATTTAAGATCTTTACATTTGCCGTTGGCATCTGCATGAAAATCTTCTCTTTTACGATGTAACCCCTCCATATATACAATGAGTTCTCCCTTTTTCAAAAATTCGTTAGAGAGTAACAGTGCCTGATCGAGGTAACCACCTGTGTTTCCTCTTAAATCAAATATCAAACTCTTCATTCCCTCCTTAAGCAATGATTCGGCAGCAGCAACAAACTCCTCATGGCTCGTTCTGGAAAATTTTGAGAGCTTAATATAACCCGTCTCGGCATCCATCATATACGCAACATCGATACTTTTTAATGGAATTTTATCCCTTTTAATCTTAAATGGAACAAAAGTACCATTATGGCCTCTCTTTACACTTACATTTACCATAGTGCCGGACTTACCCCTAAGTCGTCTGACCAATGAGTCCTGATTCATTTTCACTCCCGCAACAACCTCATCGTTTACTTTAATAATTCTGTCACCGGACAATAAACCTGCTTTATCGGAAGGTCCGCCGGTAATTACTGCAACAACAATTGCAGTGTCGTTGGGTACGTTAAACTCAATCCCGATTCCGTCAAAGTTTCCTACCAAAGCTTCTTCGGCTTGCTGAAGTTCTTGAGGTGGCAGATACACAGAGTGCGGATCAAGAGTTTCCAATAATCGAGGTAAAAGTTTCTCAGTCATTTTACCGTGATCAATTGAATCTACATAATTTTGATCAATTTGCGTTAGTACCAACATAAGCTTATCCCAATTTCCTGATTTCGCTTCTAGTTCACGATTTCTTTTAAGGGTTACAAACACCAGGAAAATAGCTACAACTAATGTTAAACCGAATAAAAAATTTCTAAAAATATTGCCTCTTCCCTTTTCCATCATTTATCCTCCATATTAACAACTTCAATACCAACTCTTTCAAGTAGTTCAATTCCGTCTCTCACAGTATAACTGTCTTTATAAACCAATCTTTTGATACCTGCCTGGATAATCAATTTCGCGCACTCAATACAAGGTGCAGTTGTAACATACATTGTTGCTCCGTCGCTGTTGTTGCTGCTTTTTGCAATCTTTGTTATTGCATTTGCCTCTGCATGAAGAACATAAGGCTTCGTCTTGCCGTTTTCATCTTCACATATATTTTCGAAGCCGGATGGAGTCCCGTTATAACCGTCCGATATAATCATTCTGTCCTTGACAATAAGTGCACCCACTTGCCTTCTTTTGCAATAAGAATTTTTAGCCCATATAGAAGCCATTTCCAAATAGCTCTTATCGAATTGTAATTGTTTTTCAGAAGTCATAATTTATTGATTATCTTTGATATAAATATCTTTTAATACTTCTTTTCGGAGTTTTTTCAAACTCTTCAGGGAATATCTCAACACTCCCTATTTTACAGTAGTTAGGCAGATCCATATTTGCCTCTACCCTATTCTCTTCCATTTTCTTCCTCAAATCTACCTCAGAGAGACCATCAGCCTCAGCAGATTCAAAATCGGGATACAAAAGAGCAACGAGTGAACCTTTATCTTCAACGACCAACGATTCAATAACATAAGGAAGATTATTGAAAATACTTTCAATCTCTTCCGGATAAATATTTTGCCCGTTTGCACCGAGAATCATACTTTTCGACCTCCCACGAATGTAAAGAAACCCATCACTGTCCATAACACCCATATCGCCGGTCTTCATCCAACCGTCATCTGTAAACATAGCATTGGTAGCCTCTTGATTCTTATAATAACCAAGCATTACATTGTCGCCTTTAACCAGAATTTCACCAGGGATATTTGCAGGATTGTCAGAATCAATTTTTATACTCATTCTCGGAGCAACTTTACCGCAAGAGTAAAGTTTAGCGACATTCCAAGGAGCATAGGTTATAATTGGAGCACACTCTGTCATACCGTATCCTACAGTATATGGGAATTTAATTCTTTTAAAGAACGCTTCGGCCTCTCTGTTAAAAGCAGCACCCCCAATAACAATCTCCAAAAATTTCCCTCCGAAAGTCTTAACCAACTCACTGTTAATCTTCTTCTCGATTTGCTTTTCAATAATAGGCAATTTGAGCATTACCCTTACAGGAGTTTTGTTAATTAGCGGTTGTAATTTCTTTTTGTAAATCTTTTCGATAATCAATGGAACAGAGATTATGATATCCGGTTTTATCTCGGCAAATGCATCCATGATAATCTTCGGACTAGGAATTCTGGTGAGAAAATGGACATGTACACCCACACACATTTCAAATAAGAATTCGAACATCATTCCGTACATATGGGCAACAGGCAACATAGAGACCACATTACTGGTATTATTTAATTGAGGGAAAACCTCAATTCCGAAAAGTATGTTGCTTAACAGACTGCGATACGGCAACATAACTCCCTTAGAAAAACCTGTAGTTCCAGATGTGTAATTTATCATCGATAGCTCTTCGGGAGAATCTTTATAATA
>CAZOOH010000165.1:0-4936 GCA_964581375.1 uncultured Muribaculaceae bacterium | reverse complement strand
GAGTTGGTAAGTTTTTTAAAGGAAAATACGGAGATTTATGTTAAATCTGTATTTTCTCACCTTGCAGCAGCCGATGAAAAAATTCACGACGATTTTACCGTTTCTCAAATAAAATATTTCGAGAAAATTTACAACCAAGTAACAACGTTGTTAGGCTATAAACCGATAAAACATATCCTTAATTCATCGGGTATTGAAAGATTTACCGAATTTCAGTTTGATATGGTCAGATTAGGTGTTGGAATTTATGGTACAAGTTACGTAGATGAGTCAAAATTAAAGCCTGCTGCTCAATTGAAAGCTCCTATTGTGCAAATTAAAACAATATCTGAAGGGAGTGTGGGGTATGGAAGAAAAGGAAAACTTGAAGGTAAAGAGAAGACGATTGCATCTATTCCACTCGGTTATGCTGACGGTATAGACAGACACTTAAGCAGAGGAAATGCTTCATTTATGTTAAACGGTAAACTTGTTCCAACTATTGGAAACGTTTGCATGGATATGTTTATGCTGGATATTACGGGAGTACCGGCTAAATGTGGCGACCTTGTGACAATCTTCGGCGACAAACCATCTGCCGGTGATTTGGCCGGGATACTGGGCACTATATCTTATGAAATTTACACTTCGGTATCGGAAAGGGTTCAGAGAGTTGTTGCAGAATAAGCAATTCTTGTAATGAGCTCTTTTAAAAGTTCATTATCATTAGCCTCTCCCCTCTCGTTACTTTTACTCATTGAGTCAAATCTTCTGATAAGCGAAATTACCTCCATTGTCTTTTTAAGCGGGAAATTTCTAGCGGCGGACTCATAATCTCTTACGAAATAGGGGTTTATTCCTATTGCAGATGCTACCGATCCCGGGTTGGACTTGATTCCGGCTGGAAGTGAATGATACTTTAGAAGTTTGGCAAAGTGGTAAAACAATGATCCTAATGTAAGAACCAAGGGATACTGTTTAGGATTTGTGCCAAAGTGCAGTACAATTTTATATGCCCTCTCCATTTTTTTATCGGTAAGAGCCTTCCCCAGTTCAAAAGCGTTGTACTCTCTGCTTATTCCCACGTTTAACTCGACATCGGATGCAGTAATTATTTTCACACCATCTTTGACTGCCGCAAAAAGCTTTGAAGATTCCAAGGCCAATTTTCTTAAATCGGGCCCGCAAAACTCAGCCATAAGTGCCGAAGCATCAGGTTCAATCTCGTAACCGTTAGTTTTAAAATTATTCTCCAACCAGGAAATCACCTGATTATCCTTCATCAGTTGAGATTCAAATACAACACCCGGCCCCGATGTTGCGGCTTTATAGGCCGTACCTCTCTTATCGAGCGATTTTTGAGTGTAAATAATAACAAGAACCGTTGAGAGCATAGGCTGATTAAAATAGGCGGTAAATGCCTCATTCTGTTTTAAAAGCTGTGCCTCTCTCAGAATAACTAACTGCCTTGAAGCCATCATAGGATATCTTCTGGCAGCCTCTACTACTGATCTGTCGCTGCAATCGCCTCCATAAAAAAGATGAAAATTGAAACCCTTCTCGTCGGGAGTGAGTGCCAAATCCGAGATTTGAGACGAAATAATATCGGAGTAGTAGGGCTCCTCGCCCATTAAAACATAGTAAGGTCTGAACTTACCTGAGCGAATCTCCTCAAGTAAATCATAATATGAAGGTTGCTTCTCTTTAACTGATTGTTTTGCCATAATGAACCCTGCTAAATTATATAAAAAGCACAAAAAGAGCAAATTTTGTATCTTTGTATTTGATATGGTTCAAAACAACAGGCAGATATTCGATCCGGTAAGAAAAAAGAGAGTTGCAGCCACTCCCGAAGAGGTGGTAAGGCAAAATCTTATCTCTTTTTTGAATAAGGAGTGTAATACACCACTGGGTTTGATGAGTTGTGAATACAGTTTTGAAATAAACGGAAACAAATACCGTTCAGATTTGGTTATTTTTAATTCTTTAGGCAAACCCCTTTTGTTGGCTGAATGCAAAGCACCTTCTGTGGCCATAAACGAAATGGTTTTTGACCAGATCTTTACATACAATTATAATCTGAAAGTAAAGTATCTGCTTTTAACAAACGGAAAATCTACATATTGCGCAAAAGCGGATTCCGAAACCGGAAAAATTAATTTTATATCTTCTATCCCAAAATACAATGAACTCTCTGAACAATAAAATATTTTCTGTAATCTCCGAAGAGGCGGCAAATTCCGGTGTTAGGGCATTTGTAATCGGGGGCTATGTGCGGGACTCATTCTTGCACCGAAAGAGCAAAGATATTGATATCGTTGTTGAAGGGAGTGGAATAGAACTGGCCGAAAGGGTGTCAAAACGTCTTAAAGTAACGCTCTCGGTTTTTAAAAGTTTCGGCACTGCAATGCTTAGATTTAAAGATATTGAAATCGAATTTGTGGGAGCAAGAAAAGAGTCATACAGAGCAGATTCCCGAAAACCGATTGTAGAAAACGGCACACTCGAGGACGACCAGCTCAGGAGAGATTTTACGATTAATGCAATGGCTTTCAGCCTTCAGAAAGAGAACTTCGGGGAGTTAGTAGATCCTTTCGGGGGAATAAATGACTTAAATACAGGCATTATTAAAACTCCGCTTGATCCCGATACCACATACAGCGACGATCCTTTGAGAATGATTCGGGCAATCAGATTTGCCACTCAACTTTCATTCAGAATTGTTGATGAATCACTTGACTCGATTTCGAGAAACAAAGAGAGACTCTCAATTTTGTCGGTAGAGAGAATAAGTGACGAGTTAAATAAAATTATGATGGCTCGCAAACCATCTAAAGGACTATATCTGCTCGACAGAACAGGTTTACTCGAGTACATTCTGCCTGCTCTCACTAAACTTAAAGGTGTAGAGAGTGTAGAGGGTAAAGGGCATAAAGATAATTTTACGCACACTCTACAGGTGTTGGATAATGTGGCTTTAGCATCCGATAACCTCTGGCTTCGCTGGGCTGCGCTTCTTCACGATATCGGAAAACCTTCGACAAAGAGCTTTGAACCGGGTATCGGTTGGACTTTTCACGGTCATGATTTCGTTGGTTCAAAAATGGTTCCTAAGATATTTGGAAAACTTAAACTGCCTCAGAACGAAAAAATGAAATATGTACAAAAGCTCGTTTTGTTACATCTAAGGCCAATCGCATTGGTTCAGGAAGAGGTTACCGATTCGGCGGTAAGACGGCTTTTATTCGATGCAGGAGACGATATTGACGATTTAATGACCCTTTGTGAGGCAGATATTACATCAAAAAATGAGAGTACTGTACAAAAACACAAAAACAACTTTGCACTTGTAAGAACAAAACTTATTGAAGTTGAGGAGAAAGACGCTGTTCGAAATTTTAAAAACCCTATTACGGGAGAATTTATAATGGAAGTATATGGTATTCCTCCATGTAAAGTTGTCGGCGAAATTAAAGAGTACATTAAGAACGCAATTCTGGACGGAGTTATAGGCAATAATTTTGAGCAAGCAAAAGAACTTATGGAATTTAAAGCTAAAGAACTCGGTTTGTAATTTAAGTTTTAAAAAATATTTGTACTTTTGAACACTATGAAAAAAATCCTGGTTGTTGACGACGAAGAAGTATTATGCGAAATTTTAAGATTCAACCTTAAAACCGCTAATTATCAGGTAGATGTTGCCAACTCTGCCGAAGATGCTTTTGCAAAACTTAAAAACGATTACGACCTTATACTACTAGATGTAATGATGGAGGGTATTTCGGGGTTTAAGTTTGCAGAACTTCTTAGAACAGACTACGGAATCACGATTCCGATAATATTTGTCACTTCAATGGATTCGGAAAACGACAAACTGATAGGCTTCAGTTTAGGTGCCGATGATTATATTATCAAACCTTTCTCAATTAAAGAGGTACTAGCCAGAATTAAAGCCGTTCTGCTTCGCTCGGAAAACAAGAATAATACAATTATTCAAGCCGAGACAATCGATAACAAAAGAAAAAGAGAAGAGAAAATTGAGAAGACTATAAAATTCGGAGGTCTTCATATCGACTATGTAACAAAAACGGCTACAGTTGACAAAGAGGCTGTTTCAATGACTAAAAAAGAGTTTGAAATTCTTTACATGCTCTCCTCCGAACCCAAAAAAGTTTTTCCAAGGAATGTTATCCTGGAAAATGTTTGGAAGAATGAGTCATACGTTATGGACAGGACTGTCGACGTTCATATTGCCAGGTTAAGAAAAAAACTTGCAAAGTACGGCAATTGCATTATTAATAAATCGGGATTCGGTTACTCATTTAATCCCGACGAAATTCCTTCCAAATAAGCTGCATTATAAATACATCTGAATAGGTTTGCAGTTAATGCAAATTCATAATGGCTTAAAATACCGAACAAAATGAAAAAAATTCTATTCCCCATTTTACTGGCGTTTGTATCAATGACTGTACAATCTCAGGAAAACATTGTCATTAATACATGTAATACTCAAATCATTTTAAAAGTAGATAAGGAGAAGAACCTTACATTCGAATATTTCGGAAAAAAAATCGATAAAATCGAAGATTTATTCAACTCTAAAGCTAATTTAAATGCAGATGCTTATCCAGCATTCGGTCTTAAACCTGACAAATTGAACGCAATCCGGGTAAAACACTTCGATGGCGATCTGAGCCTGGTACTTAAATATCAATCATACAACAAGACTAAAATAGACGATAATGTTGAGCTGACTCAAATAAAATTGAAGGACGAGATTTTCCCCTTCTTTGTCACTTTGAATTATAAAACATTCAAAGCTCAGGATATTATTGAAATCTGGAGCGAAATATCTCATCAAGAGAGCAAAAGCGTTACTCTTTACGATTATGCAAGTGCCTATTTAACACTAAATCCGTATAAGTCTTATCTCACTCATTTTCACGGCGCCTGG
>CAZOOH010000164.1:0-4967 GCA_964581375.1 uncultured Muribaculaceae bacterium | reverse complement strand
TTCGAAGAAAGAACCAGCAGTGCCTGAAGAGGATGATCTGCCGTTCTAAAACTTTTAAAAAAGCCGAGAGGCTTTTTTGTTGGTCACTCAACAAATGGGACTTTATTTGAAATTCCAGATTCAAACTTACCACGATACCCTAAACTACTGATTTCGATAACCTTTATAGCTGATCAGGTAAGCGTTTCATTGCTTGTTTTTATGAAATTATACGCAAAGATGTAGGGCCAATTCGGAACTGCTTTGCAGGCTACACAAAGAATTTCCGGCATATCCTACCCCGACAAATCGGGGCTTAACGGTATTCCGTTCCTGTTTGTGTATTCCGAAGTGATCCCAACGGCGAAAGGCATATAATTTCTAAAAACTATCGCATGAAAACTTACACTTCAAAATCAGCCAAAGACAATCAGGATAACAGTTCAGTTTGGGAAGCATTTACGGAGTATTTGAATTCAGTTTATTTCGAAGGTGCAGCAGAAACCCTTGAAGAAGAACTAGTAAAATTTGAATATGCAGCTTATTTAAGTTGTTACGGGAATTAACCGTAACATCTCAACTGAATTTCAGAGGCGAAAGCCTCTTTTTATGGTGCAAATGGTGATTCCACGGAATATTGTTGATATAATTTTAAAAGAATCATATTTATTGCTACTTGATATAATTTAATAATTTGTAGTTTTGATGAACTCATAAAAAGGGGGATGATCTATAAATTAGATTGTTATGTCCGTTTTGTAACAACGTTCACGTTAATTTATTGGCTTATTTAATAACAAATCAACCTACAAATGAAAAATAAACTTGAAATAAATTTATCACCATCTGTAAAAGATTTGAAGATTATTGAGAATTGGCTTATTCAGGAGGATAAAAAGTACAATTCCGGATTTTATTGTAATTGGAATATAATTGAGAAATCATTTAAATCAGATAAGCTGATCAGTTTAGAGTTGAATAAAAATGTTATAGGCTTTGTAATTTACTCAAATGGTGATATTTACATTGAAATTGATATATTGGAAGTACATCATGATTACAGAAGGAACGGATTTGGAAAAGTCTTTTTTGAAAAAATTGAAGATGTATTTAAAAAACAACAGGTTCTTGCAATTAAGCTCTTTTGTGAACCCAGAGACTCCGAGCATTTTTGGAGGAAATTGGGTTTTTTAAAGTTTCCTCCAAGAGGTTATTCCGAATCTGACCTAACATTTTATAAACCAATAATTGAAGTAAAATCAACGTCAGAAAACCCCAATTACTTAAATAAGCTGGAATTATGGGATGTTGAACCATATCAGGCAACCACAAAGAGTCCCCGATGGAGTTGGGATATTGAGCTCAAGAATGATAAACTAATAAAACCTATAATTCAGCCTTGTAATATCAATTGGAATTTACGATGGACAAAAAATGGAAAAATTGTAAAGGAAGACAAAGTGAAGTATTTTTCAAATTCAGATAATCCCATCGAGTTTAGTCCATTTATGTATGTGGAACAATTAAGAGAATAAAGATTCTATCATTGGGTTTTGATTATTTTATAATTCTTAGAATGGCATGTTATTGGTGGATTTTCTGGCGATTTTCCATGTATTACTGACTCAATCTGCATATCCGTTAATTGGAAGACAATATACTTTTATCTTTCATATGACCTCAAATGAGTCATAATGCTTGGTGTGAATGATTTCTATTGAAGATCGTTTAATGCGAAATGAAACTTTGATAAATAGATGAATATGAATTACGAAGACAGAGTGACAGTTTATATTGATATTCTTGGTTTTAAAGATATGCTTTCCGAAACCGTTGAAAAGGGAGAGGACAATACGGATAAGATTGATGAAATTTTATCTGCATATCATTCGGTAAGGGATGTATGGAATTTGGACAATAATAAAAAGGCGTTCAGTAAAAGTAAAAGAGTAACAACATTTTCTGACTGTTTGGTTATTTCATTTAAAGCATCTGAAGAAAGCGAGATCTTTTTTACTTTGTTGGAAATCAAGTGGATGATTATACGGTTAATCTATAAGGGAATTTTGGTAAGAGGTGCAATAACTTATGGAAAATTAATCCATCGAGACGATGTGCTTTTTGGACCCGCACTTGCTGAAGCTTATATTTTAGAGTCAAAGGCGGCACTTTATCCCCGAGTTATACTTCATAAGGATATTATAGATCTTGCTGGTAAATCCAAATCTTTTCATCACAGTTCAAACCAAGAAAAAGAGCATGTTGAGTCTTTGCTTGAAAAGGATTCGGATGGGAAGTATTATATAGATTATTTTGGAAAAGCTCAATCGGAATTAGATGACCCGGACTATGATTTTCCTGAATACATTGATAGGATTGGAACAAAGTGTAAATTCCGGTCAAACTGGTTCTTCGTCACATTTGGGGACGGTTACCCATGCTGAGACAGTATCACTTTCCTGCGCAGTAGTTCAAAACTGGCTCTGCCATACATTTGGCGCTTGATACATTTTATTCTGTTCACATGTCCTTCGACAGTGCCGTTACTCCAAGGCAATCTTATTCCGTTTTCCACGGCTTTTATATCTCGGGATAAACCATAAGCGAATGATTTCAGTCCGGATAATTTTCGCTTCGATTTTTTAATAAAATCTATCCATCTCGTTATGTTGCCACAACCTCGCTTGATCATGGTCCGAAATATCTGTACCAATTTTCTGACTATTTGAAGTTCCGGCAGGTAAGCAATTAATGTTTTCATACAGCTTCTTTCATCGGGATCTTCAATGTCTGAGATTGAACCCCCGATATATTTGGCTAATTTTCTGGAATCTAATGGTTTGACATATGGTGTTATTTTCTTTTGAACCTCAATGCTATCCAGGGTAGTAAGTCCATATTCCAGCTTCAATTTATTGATGTAAACGAAAGCCTGCGTGCGGCCACCATTATAACCAAGCCCAAGGATTTCTTCAAATATATCTTTCTTAATATAACCTTCCATATTTAACCGGGACAAAATATACCCAGAGTATAGAGCGATGTTGACAGACTTTGGGTGAATCCTTGGAGACAAGGTTTCTTGAATGAAATAAGAGCGTACCGTATTACGACTGATTTTTAAAATTGTTGAGATCCTTTTCAAAGGAGTTCCTTTCGATTGAAATTCTTTGACTTTGTTAAAGGTGTCTAATCTCTGATCGAGCTGGATCTCTTTAGTTTCTGAGGCAACTTGTACAGCAAGAAAGTTTGTAACATCTGTGCTGTTACATTGTCCTTCATTGGCAGATAATGATAATATTTCGTCTGTCTTTTCTGTTATTACCCGGCGTATTTCCTTTCTGACACTTTTAAAATATTTATCAAGGGCATCAGAAAGGTTCATTAGCAAGTGGAACCGATCAGCAACTTGAATTGCATCCGGACAAATTTCATTAATGGCTGAAGAATATGCTCCGGACCGATCCCTGGTGATAATTTTAACTGTTGGATATTTTTTAAGCCATTCTTTAAGGTTTGCACTATCTCGTGAAGATAAGAGATCAATTGGTCTGGATGTTTCCATATCGATCAGCACTGTTCCATAATTTACTCCTTTGCGAAAAGCCCAATCGTCAACGCCAAGGATGACGGGTTGTTTTATTGCTGGCAGTACTTGACTTAGTGCAATACGAGTGATGGTAGAACTACTCACAGGAAGATAAAGTAGCTTTGTTAGCTGACTTCCATGTTTTCCAGTTAGTTCAATTGACAATGAATCCAATAATTGCGATACCCGGATAGTCCTACGTGAGTATCTTTTTATATGAGAGGTCTGCTCAGAAAACACTTTACGGGGGCACGAAAAATTCCTGCACTTAAATTTTCTTGTCTTCAAGAAGAGTAATGTCGTATTTTGAAATACGGGCAGATCTGTTATTCTTCGGTGGTAATGATCATGAACAGAGCTGCTGGAATGGCCACAGATAGGGCATTGGGATCGACTGGACTTGATGGAAGCAAAAATGGTGATTTTGCCATTTTCTTGTTCAATGTCTTGAATAAAGAATCTGGGAAGGTTAACAAGGTGATTTATTCTCATAAGTAATTGATATTAAATTACTTGAAGATAATGAATACTTGCCGAATTACCAAGAAAATATGAATGTATTTATCTGATTATCAAATATATGTGCAAGTTTTTTGCGAATTTTTGTACATCCCCAAATGTGACGAAGAACCAATTTCACCGTTTTTTCCACAAAGATCAGAAAAGGATTAATGGGATCAAGCAGTATTTATAAGTCCGATATAAAGGTGAAATACCGCTGGATGAAAGAAAGATATAACAACTTAATTGAAAGATTGCAGAATAAGGATTATATTAAACTATTGAGAGAAAACGGAGAATCTGATTTGGCAGAAACATATTTGACATTTAAGAAAATAAATCCTAATGCCTAACTGATTTGCTTAATTCGTTTTTTCTTTTGGTCAAATAAATATTTTACACCTTTTATTCTTATACATTTCAGGATTATCAATTGAAAATCTGATATGATTTAGATTTAAAGCTTTAATTATCAATTATAAGTTATTACTCCCACTCAATTTTTCACCAAAGTTATTTACGCATTCCGGAAAAGTCAAGGGTGGCATTTCCTCTCACTATTCCCATCTAAGCCACACTTCGTGCTTGGTCAAATTCATCAACCGTTCCCTGAGCGCAAAGCAGTCGAAGGGGGTTGATGAATTATGACATTCGCCCTTGACAAGAATCCGGTCTGCTCAATGGTTCACGGCTCAAAATTAACCGGCGAGCCAGGAGCCAAGATAAATCCGCAGGGCAGCGGTAAACGAAATGCAAAGTTATTCCAATGATCCAAAGCTGATCAAAGCCAGATTTGATTCCAGTTGTTCCAAATGCACTGTAAAAATCAGCAAAGGTCAGCAGATTTACTACTGGCCATCTTCCAGAGAAGTGTTTTGTCTGAAATGTGGCGAAGGAC
>CAZOOH010000163.1:0-5017 GCA_964581375.1 uncultured Muribaculaceae bacterium | reverse complement strand
ATGAAATGATGGGGGTTAAAATGACCGAAACGGAAACGAAATGGATTGACTCTAAAAATAAAAAAGAGGCAACTCACTCCATAAAAAGTTCTGTTGTGATGGGAGTTGAAACTAATGAAGAGACCCTTAATATAAGTGACGGGAAGTGGTCTTACACCATAAATCTAAAAGACAAAACCGGCACAAAAGTAAATATGGAAGATATGCAGGACATGGCAAAAATGTTTGCCGGTATGATGGATGTCGATGCCAACGGTTTGAAAGATTTTATTGAGAAAAATGGCGGTAAAGTTTTACCAAATGAGTCTTTTCTTGGAAAGGATTGTTCAGTATTTGATTTTATGGGAACGAAAAATTGGATGTACAAAGGAGTCGTTCTAAAATCGATGATGGGCGAGAAGGTTATGTAAGAGGCTGTTAGAGTAGAGGAAAATGTTTCTATCCCTTCCGATAAATTTGATGTACCGCAAGGAATTTCAATTACAGAGGTTAAAAATCTTATGGAAGGGGAAGAATAAAAATATAAATCGGAGCATGAAAAACTAAGGATGCGTTTAAATTTTATTTATTCCCTTATTTAGCTCTTTACACAATTGAGGATACCACTCTTTGAAATAGTTTATCAGAGGAATGAATTTACTCTCGTCAACAGGATTTTTTGCAAGATTATTAATTTCCTGAATGTTCTCAATTATCTTATTTACTGCAATAAGGCTTATGCTGGATTTGAATTTATGTGAGATGTTTTTTAAAGACTCAAAGTCTCTTTTTTCATAAGAAGAAATTACCTCTTCAAAATATGCGGGAGTTACTTCAAGAAACTTGTCAATTATTTGAGAAATAGCATCGTTATCGTTGCCTAAAGCTTCATTTAATTTATTCCAGTCACAAATACTCTTGGATTTATTACTTCCAGAATTTAATTTTGATATGAATTCACCTTCAGTGCCCAGATTAAGCCATTTTAGAATTTTAGTAAAAAGTTCTGTCTGATTGCTCGGTTTGATAATATAATCACAACTGCCGGCTTGCAAGGCTTTCTCTTTTATTTCTTCGCTGATATTTGACGAAAAGGCTATAATGGGAGTGGGTATACCCATATCTTCTTTAATTATTTTAATTGCCGAAAAACCGTCAAGGACGGGCATCTCGAGGTCCATTAAGATAATATCGTAAGTTTTGGATTTCAATTTCTCTACTGCTATCTGCCCGTTTTCTGCAATATCGACATCAGTTTGCCACTTTGTTAAAATATTATTGCCATAAAGCTGACTGAAAGAGTCATCCTCTACAAACAAAATTCTCTTATTGTATAACAGATTGAGCTTATTTTTTGAAATTACCTGTGTAGTGACATTCTCTTTAGAGTAGACCCCTCGTTTTAATGTAAATTCAAACCTTGTACCTGCTCCCGATTTACTGTAAACATCAATAGAGCCACCATTATTTTCAATTGTGTCTTTACATAGAGCCAAACCCAAGCCGGTCCCTTTCTCATTTCTTGTTCCGTAAGTAGATTCAAACAATTTTGAATCGTAAAAATTATTAATCATATCTTCCGACATACCTACACCGGTGTCAGATATTTTTATGAGCACATTTTCCCTCTCATAATAAGCTTCAATAGAGATTTTTCCACCGTTTGGTGTGTATTTCAGAGCATTGTTAATTATGTTACGAATAACCAGACGGGCAGAATTTATGTCGTCTTCGACAGTAATATCTTTGTCAATTTTTACTTCGATAGTTATACGCTTTATATCGGCCATCGAAGAGTAGAGAGCTACAATCTCATTTACCACATCAATAAGTACAAATGATATTGTTGAATAATTCAGAGTTTTTGACTGTAGCCTTGCCCAGCTAAGAAGATTATCGAGTAAGTCGGCAGTATTTTGAACAGATTTTTTAATATCGGAAATCAGTTCCACTCCCTTTTCATAATTGCCGGGAGTAACATCGGAGTACATTCCCAACATAGGAATTAAATTGTGAATAGGTCCCCTTAAATCATGTGCAATTATTGAAAACAATTTATCTCTGTTCTTCAAAGTGTTTTTAAGAAGTTCCTCAGTATTCTTCTGGTTAGTGATATCTACGTGAATACCCATTAGCCGTATTGAACTGTTTTTAGAGTCACGTTGAACGACATTGCCGCGCATCATAACCCACTTCCAGTCGCCTTCTCCTGATTTTAATCTAATAACAGTTTCGAAAAAATTCAATCTGCCCGCAATACACTCTTGAAAAAGAAACCGAACGCCAGGAAAATCATCGTCATGAATAATTTTCTTCCAGAAGTTGAAATCCCTCTCACACAAATCCTTAAAGTCGTAGCCAAGCATTTTGGCTCCTGTTTCATTATACTTTACAACCTTTTTCGATAAATCAACATCCCAGTGACCCTCTTTTGCAATCTCAATAAAATGATTAAGCATTAAGGTGCTGTTTTCCAGTTTCTTTAGAATCAAATAACGTTCAAAGGCACTGGAGAGGCTATTTGAAATAAGTTTATACAAATCAATATCCTCTGCTTGTAATTCAAAATTTTCGGTACTGTTAAGCAGTCCGAAATAACCTATCTTGACTTTTTCACTAAAAAGAGGAGCAGCCAGCAAATTCTTTACTCCGGTAATATCATATAATGTCAAAAAATCGTCATTAGAGTTTTTAATTAACTCTTTTAAGTAGTCTTTTGCAGATTCAAACTCATCATCACAACTAAGGCAAGAGTTACAATATAATTCTATAGTATTATGAGAAATTTGTGATACAGAATCATCAATTACTAAATAAACACAACTGTTGGTGTAATAATTTCCGATAATTTCTAAAAGTTCTCCTATTCCTTCAGTTATATTGTTCGAAAGGTTAATAAAATGAGAAACATCTGCCTGCAGTTTTTGCCTTTTCACAATTTCGGCAGATTTTTTTTCGGCCTTTTTTTGAGCAGTAATATCACGGATAAAAATTAGAGAAGAGACTTCGTTAAGTTTGGTCATTCTTGCCTCAAAATAACTCTCGTCGCCCTCCAGGTGGTATTCATTTGTAACAATTTCGCCCGATTCAATAGCTTTATTAATATTCCGAACATGTTCATCGGCCATTTCAGGAGGGAAAATATCATAAAGAGAAGATCCGATTATCCTCTCTTTTGGTAAATATGTAAGTTTATTTGAAGCGCTGTAAAAATCCAGGCAGATACCGTTTCGGTCATAAATGAAAATCAAATCGGGAGTAGCCCCAAGAATAGCATTAAATTTTTGGTTCTGATTAATGTATTCATACTCAGTGGTTCTTTTCTCAGATATATCTCTGAATACATACAACAAAGACTCAGGATTGTCAAGGTCATCAACCACGACACTCCCGTTTATTTCAATGTTAAACCGTTCCCCGGATTTTCTTAAACCAGTATATTCAAGAGTGCCGACTTCAATACCGGAAATCCGGTCTTTAAGGGATTTCAATGCCTTAGGACGTTCTTCCGCAATTATTAAATCAAAAACTGATTGGTTAATAATGGAACAAGGTTCTTCAATTTCAAAAAGTTTAGTTACCCGTTCGGAAACAAATTGAATTTTACCATCAAGATTTACAATAGCAATAGTATCATCCGTAGCCTTGATAATTGACTCCAACAACTTATTATTCTTAAACGGATGCATATTCAAGTTTTTACTAATTCCTAACAAGATACAAAATTGGAATTATAATTCAAATTTGATACATTTGTTATAGACGAATATACAACATTAAAAAATAATGCCATGAAATTTGAATTACCGCAATTACCTTATTCTGCCGATTCACTTGAACCAGTTATCAGCAGTAAAACCATTGAATTTCACCATGGAAAACACCATCAAACCTACGTTACAAATTTAAACAATTTGATACAGGGAACAGAATTCGAGAACTACGATCTGGAGACAATAGTTAAGAAATCTGACGGAGCAATTTTCAATAATGCCGCCCAGGTTTGGAATCATACATTTTATTTTGAGTCATTTAAGAAAAACGGAGGAGGTCAGCCAAAAGGAGAACTTTTGAAGGCAATTGAAAAAACATTCGGAACATTCGAAAATTTTCAAAAAGAATTTAATACAGCAGCAACAACACTTTTCGGATCGGGGTGGGCATGGTTGGTAAAGGATCAGAGTGGCTCACTATTCATTTTAAAAGAAGGAAATGCAGGTTCACCATTGACAAAAGGATTAAAACCGATTCTCACATTCGATGTTTGGGAACATGCCTATTATCTTGATTATCAAAATCGCAGAGCCGATTATTTAAGTTCGCTTTGGAATATTATAGACTGGGAAAAAGTATCTGCACGATTTTAAACAGCTATTTTTAAAATAACCTGCTTTTTGGCATTGAGCGACATCAAAATTGTCCTCAGTGCCAAATGTGCAAAATACCCTGCCATCAAAGCGTGAATGCCAACATATGGTTCAAGAACATAATAGAAAACAAAAAATACGACAGCTGAAATTACCATGGTGTTTCTAATTGAAACAGAGGCTGTTGCGCCAATATAAATACCGTCCCAAATAAAAGCGACACAACTTATAATAGGCATAAAGACCAGCCAAGGCAAGAACTCTTTTGAGGCAGATATTACTGTTGGATTTGTAGTCATAATGCCAAACAAAAGTTCTCCGCCGAACAGATACAGGAATGTTGAAACAAAGCCTATACCAAGGCTCCACATAAACAAAATCCGGATAGACTTCTTTAGAGAAACTAAATCTTTTGCCCCAATGAATCTGCCCGACAGAGCCTCTCCCGCATAAGAGAATCCATCAATAAAATATGAATACAACAACATTAACTTCATTATTATTGTGCTTACAGCCAATAATGTGTCTCCATATTTTGCGGCAAAAACAGTAAAACCCGAATAGATGAAAAGGAAGCTGACAGAGCGAATCATCAGATTACCGCCAGTTTTGAAAAAAGCCTTCATCTTTCCAAAGTTTAGGCTATCTCTTAAATGAAAATATTTAAAAAG
>CAZOOH010000162.1:0-5019 GCA_964581375.1 uncultured Muribaculaceae bacterium | reverse complement strand
TAACCGGCACCAGCCCCTCAAGCTGGCGTGTCTACCAATTTCACCATCTGGGCGGGGAGTGCAAATATAAAACCTTTTCGCTAACCTGAAAAATTTTTCACAAAAATTAGTACCTTAGCGCAAGATTTATAAAGCATAACGTCATGAACGAGAATTTTAAAAAGCTCATATCTCAAACGGAAAATCTCGGAGAAATAGCTGAATTGCTTATGGATAGCACAGAGTTGCTTTCGAACATTTCGCACTATCAAAAAAATCCTGTTGATTCTCTCTTTTCAAAAAGTAAACATAAAGTCAAAATTAATTTTAATAAAAAGGGCGATACAATATATCTGCTCGGTAATTATAAGGAGAGCGACAGCGATAA
This sequence comes from uncultured Muribaculaceae bacterium, assembly GCA_964581375.1. Taxonomy (GTDB): domain Bacteria; phylum Bacteroidota; class Bacteroidia; order Bacteroidales; family UBA932; genus JAFIHK01. The sequence goes on along the minus strand of CAZOOH010000162.1, from coordinate 4,652 downwards.
CAGCTCCGACCTGGAAGTTATTTATGACGCGATTGATAAAGAATTACTTACAAGCGCTCATACTATTTTCGGAAAGGGTCTCTACTTTGCATTACTGGAGGCTTGCTCAATAAATAAAGTCGGTTTCGATATTACATCGGACTCGGAAATGGATGAAAAGGAGTTCCTTTTTAACGATGCAATTAACGCTGTATTGATATCGGTTTCGGGTGAGAAAGAGGGTAAATTCGTGGATTTTGTCTACAATAACGGACTTGAAATTACTCTGCTCGGGCATGTCACTAAAGGTGAACTGCGTATGGACGACCTCTCTTTCGGGTATATATCTGACTATATTGAATAATGGAAAAAGAGCTCAAAAAAGAGAGAGAGGTAATTGCTTCTATGTTCAATGGGATTGCAAAAAAGTATGACTTACTCAATTTGCTGCTCTCTTTTGGAGTGGATACAATTTGGCGTCGCAGACTCATACGTTTTATAACACAATCTCGTCCACGCAAAATTCTCGATATTGCATGCGGAACAGGCGATCTGGCCCTGATTTTTGCAAAAAAAGGGATTCAAACTACCGGCGCCGATATCTCCCAAAAAATGCTCGAAGTTGCTAAGAAAAAGGCAGATAAGCTTTTTAAAAACAGTGCTCCTGAATTCATTCTGGCATCTGCCGACTCTCTTCCTTTTGAAGAAAATTCATTCGATGCCGTTACAATCTCTTTCGGAATAAGAAATTTTGAAAACAGAGCAAAGGCGCTCAATGAAATTCACAGGGTCCTCAGAAGAGGAGGTTCATTGGCAATTCTTGAGTTTGCTTCGCCGAGAAACACTCTTTGGCGTTCTCTTTACAATGTTTATCTTAAATTCTTCGTTCCGCTTATAGGCAGATTAATTTCACGCGACAAAAGGGCATACAGTTATCTGTCGGAGTCTATTGCATCATTTCCTAAATATGAAACCTTTTGCTCCGAAATAACAAAAGGGGGTTTCGTTGAGGTTAAATATAAATCTTTGTCGGGAGGGATAGCTGTTCTTTATATGGCACATAAATCATAAATTATGAGGTTTACCGAATACATATCACTTGGTTTGTATCTGGGGTATCTGCTTTTGGCAATTTATGCGGCGGCAAATATTATCTACCGTAAACTCGATCCCGTGAAATCACTTTCATGGGTAATCGTAATCTTCGCATTACCTTATGTAGGTTTGTTTCTCTATGCCTTCCTCGGTCAGAATTTTCGAAAAATAAAGATTTACAGCAGAAAGGGTGTTTGGGACGAAAAATTTAGAAAACGATTGAGTTCTCAACAATTGAAAAATATTGAATCCAATCCCGGGGAATTGAATAGTAATCTGCAAAACTTTAAAAAAATTATAACTCTGAACCTTCGGGGAAATCAAAGTTTGTTGGGAGTAAATAAAGCAGTCAAGATATTTTTTTCCGGGAAAGAGGCTCTCGAGAATATGCTTCATGAAATAGAAAAAGCTGAGAAACATATTCACCTGCAATCATATATCATTGAAGATGATATCATTGGAAATAGATTTAAAGATGCTCTAATATCAAAAGCTAAGGATGGTGTAGAAGTAAGATTAATGTATGACGATGTAGGATGTTGGTCCTTGCCTAAACAGTTTGCCGAATCACTCACAAACGCAGGTGTAGAACTCCTCGATTTTGCCCCTGTAAGATTTTTAACCCCAACCTCTAAAGTTAATTACAGAAACCACCGAAAAATCCTGGTTGTCGATGGTAAAACCGGTTTTCTGGGAGGAGTTAATATTGCCGACAGATACTACACCGGCGGTATCTTCCCTGAGTGGAGAGATACACATATTAAGATAACGGGTGAGTCCGTTATGGCACTTCAATCGAGTTTCCTGCTTGACAGATATTTTATTATAAATCGTCAATTCAACAAAAAATTAAGTAAATATTTTCCCGAAATCCCTAAGGAGACATTACAAGAGGGCCACAGTTCGGGTGAGATCTACTCTCAAATAATCACCTCAGGACCGGACAGTGACTGGTCAAGTATCATGCAATGTTATTTGGCGGCAATTATGAAAGCAAAAAAGTGCATCTGCATTGTAACTCCCTATTTTACGCCTAATGAAACCATACTTAATGCCATAAAAGTTGCTGCTCTTGGCGGTGTGAGAGTTGCAATAATGTTGCCCGAAAAATCTGACTCGAAAATAGCATACTGGTGTACAATATCTTACGCCGAAGAGCTCCTGGAAGCCGGAGTTGAGATTTATCTGTTCCGTAATGGATTCAATCACTCAAAAGTTATAAGTATTGACGGTGAGTTTTGCATAATCGGATCTGCAAACCTCGATAACAGAAGTTTTGATCATAACTTCGAAATAACTTCGATTATCTATGATAAAACATGTTCAGAGATTATCGAAAATAAATTCAAGGAAGATATTTCGAGATGCCGTACTTTGGAGTATTCAAAATGGGCAAGAAGAAGTAAAGGGAAAAGAATTAAAGAATCTTTGGCAAGACTTTTGAGCCCTTTGTTATAGTAATATGAGCAGAATATGAAAAAGAAAATTTTTAAAACCTTTCCCCCGCCTGATCCTCATTATGTAGGAGATGGTTTTCGGGTTCATAACTTTATTCCGGGAGTTCCCGAAATGACTATGCAGAGAATGGATCCGTTCATTTTGCTTGACTACAATTCAAAATACTATTTCTCACCTTCTGAAAATCCGAGAGGTGTAGGAATCCATCCTCACAGAGGATTTGAAACAGTTACTGTTGCTTACAAAGGTAAAATTGCCCACAGAGACAGTGCCGGTAATCACGGTGTAATCGGAGAGGGTGATGTCCAGTGGATGACAGCTGCATCAGGTATTCTTCACGACGAATTCCACGAAAAGAGGTTCAGTAAAACGGGCGGCGATCTTCAAATGGTACAGCTTTGGGTTAATCTACCGGCAGCTTACAAAATGTCTAAACCAAAATATCAGGCAATCACAAAATCCAATTTAGGCAAATTCAAACTACCAGATAATGGAGGTCTTATTGAGGTAATTGCAGGAGAGTATTCGGGAGTCAAGGGTCCGGCATTTACATTCTCACCGGTTAACTTAATTAAAGCAACAATTAACAAAGAGAAGAGTGCAGATTTTTCATTCCCGGCAAAATATAATACAGCAATTTTAGTAATCGAAGGGGAAGTCAAAATTGACGAAAATATAATACCTGTCAATAATTTTGCGCTATTTACAAATAAAGGAGAGGATTTTACAATCGAATCAATTGAAAAATCCTCTATCCTCATTTTAAGCGGAGAGCCGCTAAACGAACATATTGCTGCAGCCGGTCCTTTTGTAATGAATACCCGCCAGGAGTTAGTCCAGGCCTATGAAGATTACGAAAGCGGGAAATTTACATTATAAAATACTAACGTTTATTGAGTTCATTCACATAATTTGATGCACTCAGTGCTGCAATTGTACCCTCCGCTACTGCTGTAGTTATTTGTCTGTATCTTTTTGCAATACAATCACCTGCCGCAAATACTCCGGGGATACTTGCAGCCATTTCGGCAGATACATTTATCTCCCCCCATTTGCTCAACTCTAAAATATCTTTAAAAGGCTCACTGTTTGGAACATATCCGATAAATATAAATACTCCGTCGGTTTTAAAATTATATTTTTCACCCGTTTTCAGATTCTTGATATCGACGCTCGACAGAGAACCCTCTCCATAAAACTCCGAGATAGTCGATTCCATTATGAAATTAATTTTTGGATGTGCTTCAGCCTCTTTTACAGCGTGTTCAAAAGCTTGAAAATGGTCGAACTGATGTACGATTGTAACCTTGGATGCATACTTTGTAAGAGAGACTGCCTCTTCAAGTGCAGAGTTACCGCCTCCCACTACAACTATCTCTTTGTTTGTAAAGAAATCCCCGTCGCAAGTAGCGCAGTACGAAATCCCCTGTCCCTTTAACCTCTCTTCGCCCGGGACACCGAGAGTTCTCGACCTTCCTCCTGTTGCGATAATAACAGCATCTGCCGTATACTCAGAACCATCATCGGTTGTAAATCGCTTTACAGCACCATCTAATGAAATCTTAGAGATTATTACATTGTTTTTTACTTCACAACCAAAGCTCACAGCTTGCTTTTTCATCTCGTTTGAGAGTTGATATCCGCTGATACTTCCTACACCGGGATAGTTCGCAATTTCGTGAGTCAGAACCATCTGCCCGCCTGCTGTTCCCTGGTTCAAAATAAGAGTCTTCATCCTTGCTCTGGAGAGGTAAATCCCTGCAGTCAAACCTGCAGGGCCTCCTCCGACAACAATTACGTTATAATGATTACTGCTCATTGTATTTATTTAATATTTGGTTACTTAAAGTTATTTTGCGAATTCAGAATCAAGTATTGTCTTCACTTGCGACATTGACTGAATGCTCGAAGTAGCTTTGGCTACTTTTCCGTTCTTGTAGTAAATGGTAAAAGGAATTCCCATGAAATTTCTTACTTCGGGCAGATTTCTTATTACGTGAGATTCTGGATTATCAAATTCCATATCGCAGAATTTTACGTGAGGATACTCTTTTTCAAGCTCCTCGGCAATACCGTAAACAGGAATACACATAGGCCCCATTCTGCCGCATATAACCATT
>CAZOOH010000161.1:0-5021 GCA_964581375.1 uncultured Muribaculaceae bacterium | reverse complement strand
ATGCTAATCTTAATTTAACTCAGAGTGTTTCGGATTTAAGTGTTACAAAAGTCTCATTGACAGACCAGTTAGTTAGTATTATTCCGGATAATGTATTTGCCGAATTAACTAAAGGAAACTTATTACCTATTATATTTTTTGCAATTTTCTTTGGGTTTTTTATTACAAAATTGGCATCTGATCACAAAAAATCTTTGACTGATTTTTTTAATGCTTCTTATGAAGTATTTATGAAAATGACAATGTTTATAGTGAAATTTGCTCCAATCGGTGTTTTTGCAATTGTCGCAAATATTGTTGCAGATCAGCATGGTGATACAACTAAAGTTCTTGAGATTATTAGGAGTCTGGGACTATATACCGCTGTTGTATGGTTAGCCTGTTTGATTCAAGGTGGAGCAATATTGCCTGCATTAGTTTATAGTTTATCGGGATATAATCCTTATAAACATATTAAACAGATGTCTCTTCCATTATTAACTGCATTTTCTACTTCTTCTTCTGGTGCAACTCTTCCCTTTTCAATAAGCGAATCTATTTCAAAAACTGGTATTTCAAATAAAATTGCAAGTTTTGTTTTACCATTGGGAAGTACTGTGAATATGAATGGTACTGCGCTTTATGAAGGGATAACTGCGATTTTTATTGCTCAGGCATATGGAATAGATCTAACATTCACTCAACAGTTTTTAGTGATAATAACATCAGTTTTGGCAGCAGTTGGATCTGCCGGTATTCCGATGGCCGGTTTAGTAATGATGACAGTTGTTTTAGGAGTTGTCGGACTTCCATTAGAGGGTATTGGACTTATTTTAGCTGTTCAACAGTTATGTGATATGGCAAGAACAACTATAAACGTTTACGGCGATTTATGTGCTTCTGTTATTGTTGCTAAATCTGAAGGGGAAAACTTAAATTTGTAAATTTGAAGTAAATAGACATGCTATAATAGGGTATTTCTCTTTCAGATACATAAAAAGTAAAAAAGGCTAACCAATTTCTCTTTGGTTAGCCTCTTTATTTGATTTAAATCAATTCTATTTCAATTCCCATGCTAAAGCGCTGGCACCCAAAATAGCCGCATCGGATTCTTTAAGTTGAGAGAATACAATTTTTACTTTATTTTTCCATAAATTAAGAAGATTTGCATTCATTGAATCCTCTATAGGCTTTAAAAGCAAATCACCGGAGCGGGCAAGACCGCCGAATAATACAATTGCCTCAGGTGAACTGAATGCTACAAAATCGGCAAATGATTCACCTAGCAGTGTCCCTGTAAAATCAAAAATTCTTATTGCCATATTATCGCCCGCGGTTGCTGCTTCAAATACATCTTTAGAAGTGATTGTTCCTTGTACATCTCTTAGCATACTTGGTTGTCCTGAACTTTCTAACCATTCTCTGGCGGTTCTGGCTAATCCAATGGCAGATGCATATGTTTCTAAACACCCTGTTTTACCGCAATTACATTGACGACCATTATGCCTAACTGAGCAAGTATGTCCCAATTCTCCTGCAAAACCATCGTGACCGTAGACTACTTCACCATTAATAACAATACCACTTCCAACACCGGTGCCTAAAGTAATCATTATGAAATTTTTCATTCCTTTAGCTGCTCCATAAGTCATTTCTCCTACTGCAGCTGCATTTGCATCATTTGTTAAGGCAACTGGTATTCCCATTTTCTCAGAGACTAATTTTGCCAGATGTATAGTTTTAGTTCCGCCCCAAATCAAATTTACAGCATTTTCAATAGTACCTGTGTAGTAATTACCATTTGGTGCTCCGATGCCGATTCCTTTTATTTTTTCTATTCCTCCGACTTCGGAAACTAATATATTTAGTGCGCTACACATATCATTTATAAAGTTAGCAACTTCGGTATGTACATCTGTCCTGACAGTAGATTGTGTTAATACATTTCCTCTTGCATCAACAATCCCGATTTTTGTAGTTTGACCTCCGATGTCTATACCTACAACATAAGGTTTATCCATATAATAAGTTTTATTTAAAATTTAATTTCTATTGATTAAAGTTATTCTACAGATATGTTTTTATTGATATTCTTAGATCCAATAAGTGCATAAAACAACATATATGCTATTCCTGCAGCAACAATCCAATAACTATTAATAAATCCTCCAAGATCTGCAACCCATCCTTGAATTGCCGGTAAAATACCACCGCCAGCTACCATTACCATAAAAAGACCAGATGCAGTTGCTGTATATTTACCAAGTCCTGATGTAGCTAAATTGAAAATATTACCCCACATAACTGAGGTACATAAACCAGTTAGTATAAAAAACATTATTGTCAATGGAACTTCAGCAAATCCTACAGATATATCGGATTTAAAGACAGGCATATTTACCATTACATCGGTAGGTGCAAAAATTGCTATTATAATAAATAATAAACCTAATGAAGTAACAATTGAAAGCATTGTTTTACTGGCAACTTTACCTGCAATAATACCTCCGGAGAGACGTCCGATAAGCATTAAAAACCAATATGTTCCAACAACTGTTCCGGCAACAGCCGGGTCAATGCCAAGTCCTCCTTTTTCGGCTGCAGTTGTCATAAATAGATTACCAATATTTGGAATACCAACTTCTACTCCGACATAAATAAATATTGCAATCATTCCAAGTACGAAGTGTCTGAAAGAAAGCGCACTGTGCGAATCTTTTTCTATTTTTTTCTCTTTTTTGATATGAGGCTCAGGAATAGTTACAAAGAATAATACCAAAAATGCTATTACAAAAATTCCCATTGCAAGAAATAATGCCGGATTGGCTTTTGCAATTGTTCTTGTAAGCTCATTCGTCCCCATTAAGTAACCCACTAAAACAGGCACAATGGTTGCTCCGAGAGAATTTAGTGTTCCTCCAAATTGTAATAATTGATTCCCTTTCTTTTCATTGGCTCCTAAACCATTCAATAATGGATTGACAACTGTGTTTAACATGCACATTGCTAATCCAGAAACAAAGGCACCAAACAGGTACACTGCAAAATTTTCAACTTGCCCCGATAAAAAAGTTATGGTAACACCTAAAAAACCAACAACTATTGCTGATAGAGCAGTTTTTTTATAACCGATTTTTTGTAATAGTAAACCTGCAGGTATGCCCATAAATGCATATGCTATAAAATTGGCCAAATTACCTAATTGAGATAATAAATTACTGGCACCAAACTGATTCTTTACAATTACACCCATAGGGTTTTGAAGACCTGTTACAAATGCAATCATAAAGAATAATGAAAACATCATTGCAATAGGCAAAGCGTAGTTTTTTTTCTGTGAATTCATGTTTATATAATTAAGGTTTTTAAAATCCAAAATTGCAGATATTAAAATCTACCCCAATATTAAAAAAAATAATTGAAAATTCGGGGAAAGTGAAGGATTATTTAATCAATTATATCAATAACTCGTATTACATATATATAAATGTATACATTTGTAGGGACTGAGATTTATTTAGTAAAAAAACACTGAAGTTATGAGCAAATTTAAAATTGGATTATTACCGAAAGTTGTAATTGCCATTATCCTGGGAATTGTCTCTTCAGGATTTCTGCCAATTAGTATTGCAAAAATTTTCTTTACTTTTAATTCAATTTTCAGCAATTTCTTAAGTTTCATAATTCCTTTAATAATTGTAGGATTGGTTGCTCCCGGGATTGCTGATATTGGTAAAGGTGCCGGGAAGCTTTTAATGATAACAGTAGGTATAGCTTATTTTTCAACTATACTATCCGGATTATTTTCATATTTTACTTCAGGAGAATTTGTTCCTAGAATATTGAGTGGAGATTTTACTGTTTTATCTAAAAATTTAGATTCTGTTATCTCAGTTAAAGAATATTTTTCAATAGACATGCCTCCAATATTTGGAGTAACTACGTCTTTAGTTCTTTCATTTGTTTTAGGATTAGGGGCAGCTTCGATAAGTGGAAATGTATTAAAGAATGGACTGAGTGAATTTAGAGATATCGTTAATGTTGTTATTACAAAAGTTATTATTCCACTTCTTCCCTTGTTAATATTTGGTATTTTTCTTAAAATCGGAATTGAGGGGCAAGCAGCTATAGTAATAGGGACTTTCTTCAAAATTATCATTTTGATTTTTGTAATGCACATTGTCTTATTATTAAGCCAATATTTAATTGCAGGATTTATAGCAAAAAAAAATCCCTTTAAATCATTAATTACCATGTTACCTGCTTATATGACGGCATTGGGAACACAATCATCTGCCGCAACGATTCCAGTCACTCTTGCTCAAGCAAAGAAAAACGGGATCAATGAAGATATTGCAGATTTTGTAATTCCTCTTTGCGCTACAATTCATCTTGCAGGAAGTATGCTAAAAATTGTAGCTACTGCATTTACGGTAATGTATATGATGAATATGGATGTTACTTTCAATCATTTTATTGGATTTATATTAGCACTCGGAATTACAATGGTAGCAGCCCCAGGAGTACCCGGCGGGGCAATTATGGCTGCAATAGGAGTTCTTCAATCTATGTTAGGTTTTGATCAACAACAGATTGGCCTAATGATTGCTTTATACATTGCTATGGATAGTTTTGGAACTGCTGCAAATGTGACCGGAGATGGTGCCATTGCAATAATTGTGAATAAAATTTACAAGAATAAGTTATCGACCTGAATTGGTAATTAATTCTCTGATTTCGTTTATTAATTGTGTTTCAGAATTTAAATCTTCGAGATTTATATGCATTCTGTATTGCCAATAATGTTTTGGATTAGAAGGTATATTTATTCTTTCTTCCGAAGGATTTTCTCTTCTCAACTTCATGTTAATCGACATCCAGTCTTGGAAAGGCAGTATGGTTAACATCGATGGAGAATCGAGATGATTTTTAATTATTTTCTTACAGATCCATGGTTCGCAATATTCAGGGGTATCTCCTCTTTCATTTAATACATCTTGATAATATTCCCTTGTATTGTCGGCATTTTCTTCCCACCACTC
>CAZOOH010000160.1:0-5130 GCA_964581375.1 uncultured Muribaculaceae bacterium | reverse complement strand
CTTTATTCGGCTTCATTTGTTAACGGGGCAGTTTTGACCAAAACGCAAACTGTTAATATTGTCGGAAACACATGCAATGGTTCTCTTGGTCAAATTCAAGCACCGGGTGGCGGAGGAACAGGTGAGACTGATTTGTCTTCATACTTCCCATCTCAATCGGGTTGGGGGTCTTATGCTTTCGAAGATTTATGGCCTTACAAAGGTGACTACGATTTAAATGACATTGTATTAGCTTTCAATATCAAATGGGTAACAAATACATCAAATCTGGTAACTGAAATCCAGTTCAAGTATAAAATTTTGGCTGTTGGTGCAATAAAAACTTTATCTGCAGCTTTCCAGCTGGATAAAGTACCTGCAAGCAATATTCAATCTGTAACCGGTCAAATTACAGGCACTGGGTCACCGTTTGTAATTGCTTCTAACGGGGCAGAACAAGGTGTCAATATCGCCGTAATTCCTGTATTCGGAAATGCTAAAAATGTAGTTACATTCAATGGTTTTTTAAATACTGAGAAGGGTTCTTATATTCAAACTGACGAGCACACTATTGTTGTAAAATTTGTTTCACCTGTTGCTCAAACTTCGTTAGCGATGGATTCGTTTAACTTCTTTATAGTACCTGATGTCAGAGAGAAAGAGATACATCTTCCGGGGTATGCTGCAACATCAAAATTTAATGTTGCATTAGCTGTAAATGCCTCTTTAAGTGCAAATGATAAATTTAAATATAATGACGGTATGATGTGGGGACTTATGTTCCCTGAGTTATTCTTGTATCCTGAAGAGAATTCCTCGATTGTAATAGCTTATCCTCACTTTGCTGAATGGGCAACATCAGGTGGTAATTCATATGGTAACTGGTATCAAGACCTAACTGGTTTTAGAGTAACCGAATATATTTATTAATATTAATTGGTTTATTGCAAAAAGATTGGTTTAAAGTTTTCTTTTTATAAAAGACTTGATTTTAAACACGTACGGGAATAGAAGAATTATAAGATTTTTTATTCTCAAATTAGAAAATGAGTGAGTTTTCATTAAGAGTTTTATAGTTTTGACTCTTGTATGAAAACTCATTTTGTTTGCATTATAGGCTAAGTAATTAGCGTTTTTTACAATTAGTTTGTGAATTATTGGTTCGAATTCCGGATAATTTTGTTTTTGTTGGAACAGCTCATTTATAACTGTTGAGTAACCTGTTATATTTGCCATAGAGAACTTCCTTGTCATAATGGAATCTTCTCTGATTCTCCTTTTAAAGAATTTCTCCGGAATATAGCCTACATTTCTTGCAATGAAATAAAGCTGAGGCGTATATAATTCATCTTCGTGCAAAATTCCTGAGTAGAATTCAATGTTATTTGTCAACTCTCTTTTTATCAGGTGTAAGCAAACAGACGATTTAAAAACGCCATTTTCAAGCAAGGCAGATATTGCTTCAATTCCAGAATATATTTTCTCTTTATGTAAATGCTCCGATCTGTCGTATGATAATCCGGGATTTAATTTTTCGCTGTCGAATCCGAAAATGGATGCATCAAATAGTACCAAGTCAAGATTGTTGGATATTGCAAAGTCGTAACACTTTTCAAGAGCCTCCCGCTGAAGAATGTCGTCGCTGTCCATAAAGTAAACATATTCACCCTTTGCAACTCTTTTTGCATGATTTCGTGTATCGGATAGACCAGAATTTTGTTTACTCTCAAATTTAATTCGACTATCTTTCAATGCATACTCTTTAATAATATCGAGACTATTGTCGTTTGATCCATCGTTAATAATAATAATCTCAATCTCTTTTAGTGACTGATTTATTATCGATTCTACTGTTTCTCTCAGATAATCGGCTGTATTATATACAGGTATTAAAACACTAACCTTAGGCATCATAAATTAATCTTTTCTTTTGGCTTTTTCCCAAACTCCTGAATCTGCTTTTCTCTTTTTAATCAAATAAATTACTCCTGCGAATACGCTAAAATTCATAAAAAGGAAGTAGTAGGGGACGAATAAAATTTTTAAACGAATCTTATTGTTCCTGAGAATGTAACCTGCAAAACCGCCTATGTAAAAAAATATCTGCGCAAAAAGAAGTACGGAATAAACTGCACTTTCGCTTGCAAATGCAAGAAATAAATTTGCAGGAATTAGCATTAGGAGGGCTATTGGAGTAATACTCCATCTCAAGACGCGATGTGAAAAGTATTGAAAAGTAAGTATCGGGTGTTTAAAAAAGTTCAGTAACCGGGGCATCCTTATTATTGCTTGAATACCACCTGCCGCAATTCTTATCTTCCTTTTTCTCTCCTCATCTATATTTAATGAACCGCTCTCTGTGGCAAAAGCACCTTTGCAGTATTTTGTAGGGAAACCATTATTGGCTATCGATAAGGAGAGCTGAAAATCGTCAAGCAGTGTGTCGGGCCGGAGCGGTAAAAAATGCTCTCTTCTTATTGCATATAGTTCTCCTGCTGCACCCACAACGCTGAACAATCTTGAATCATAAGATTTTAAGAGAGACTCATATTTCCAATAAATTCCCTCTCCGCCTGAGGCACTCTCTCTATCATCTGCCGAAACCCTCTTTTCTCCTGCGACACAACCCACCATACTATCTTCAAAAGGTTTAACAATTTCTATAATTGCATCGTTATTTAAGATTGTATTTGCATCGGTAAAGACAACGACAGGGGTGGTTATAAAATTCATAGCCCTGTTAATTGCAGCGGTTTTCCCTTTGCGAAGAGCTTCGTGCAATATTGTCACTTCCGGATAATTGCTTAAATATTCATTTGTTTTATCGTTACTCCCGTCAGTTACCCATACTATTTTTAATAACTCCTTGGGATAATTCAGATTCAGTGTATTCTCCATTTTTTGCGGAATAATCTGCTCTTCATTATAGGCTGCAATCAATAAAGTCACTTCCGGCAGATTTATTTCGTATAATTCAGATTTTTTCCCCGGGTAAAATATCTCTTTAATCTTTACAACAATTAACAATAACAAACCATATCCTAAATATGTATAAAAAACAATAAAGAGGAGTGTCCAAAAAAGTATTTCGATTGTTCTCATAATTCTGGATATACTCGTTTAATAACTTTTTGCATTTGGGTTTTCCAGGAGAGGTTTCCAATCACCGATTCCCGTATTTCAACCGGCGACATTTTGAGAGTTTCGGAAAAATTAATTACTCTTTTTATATCGATAGGGGTTTCGTCGGCAGATGCTTTTAATATATATGGCATATTTTCAAAATCATCGTCGGTTTCTGAATAGATAAACGGAACCCCTCTTGCGGCGTACTCTCTGTTCTTCAATGTCTTTATCTTTGTAATTCCCGAACGATGCCTTCCAAGACTGGCAATTCCAAAATCGGTTATATCGAAGATATTATCTAAATCGCATCCACTTAAATTTCCGTAAAAAACAACATTTTCATCTAAATCAAACTCTCTTACCATAGACCTCAGTTTTAACATCGCCGAAGGAACACCTTCCCCTACAATATGAAATATAACTTTTCTGCTGTCATTCTGCTTGTTATATTCGTAAAGCCCGGTAAGAACTCTGTCGAATCCGTGCCAAAAATGGATTTCGGCTACTCCCGTTAAATTAAATGAAGTTGTGCCCGAAGATACATCTGCTTTTAATTTAATGTCGTCAAAATCAATGCCGTTCGAAATTCTTATGGTCTCTATTCCGTGAATCTTTTCGTAATCCGAAAAGGTGACAATATACTTAAGAGTATATTTTAAAAATGGCCTGAATAACTTGTTAATATAAAATCGTATACGATGTTCCAACGATGAGTGAGAAAATTCCTTGTCGTAGGGATAGGTCGGGATTTCCAAAACAACTCTTACTCCCTCTCGCTTTAAACGATAAAGCATCCATAAAAACATAGGATTTGCATTATTAAAGCTTCGTATGTACACAAATTCTATTGACCTCCTCTTTATATAATCTACAACCTTACCAAAGCTGAACCACTTAATAATCTTAGCATAGACACCATTACCGTAATCATTTATTATTTCATCACCGGCAACTCTCTTTTGACTACCGTCACTCTCCACCGTCATATAACATAAAGATGTAGCAATTCCGCATTCATTGAGCGCCTTTACCTGATAGTGCACTTTCTTGCTGATTCCGTTATGAGGGGCAAATCCGTGAAACAATAAATACAGACCATTCATACAAATCTATTTTATAAGGTTACTCTCTTCGTCAACAAAATCGCTCTCCTTCTTCTTAATGAAATATTTTTTATACCCTTTAAGAGAAGAAAATATCCTTGAGGTAAGAGCTTTAGAGAACCCGGAATCTTTACTCAAAGTTCCCGTACTGGTTACAGCTCTGGCTTTTCGGTTCTTTACAAAAACAATTTGGCCATATTTTTTTAGACTAAAGGCCATTGAACCATCTTCGCCGCGTTTAATATTGGTTCTGTAACCAATTTTTTTTGCAAGTTCGGCATTATGTGCAAAAACCATCCCCCGTGCACACCTTTCGGGCCTTTTTACTGCCAACATTCTCAAATGTATATCTCTCAAAAACTCATATAATAACATCTTCCCGGCAGGAAAATTGACATCGGGCAAATAGCTCCATAACGAAAAAGCGGCAACAACGTCCTGTTTTTGGAGCGTTTCAATCATAATCTCTATGTACTTTTCCGGATACATAGTGTCGGCATCCATACAAATAATATATTCCCCCTTCGATTCATAAAGACCTCTGTTTCTAGCATAACCTGGCCCTTTTTGAGGTTCGGAAAATGTTTTTGCTCCGGCAGCCCTCATCAATTCGGCGGTTCTGTCGGACCATTTGACGGGCGCCCTGGGCAGCGCGTTGATCCTGTCGGATAACCGGGTGAGGCAGTCGTCCTTCCGGGGGATTGCCCTCTACAAGGAGCCGATTCCCGTCGAGCACGAGGTCTGCGACCTGTGCCATAATAACTGCAAGATCAACAAGGTTGCCGTCCAGGGTGAGACGGTCGCCTTTGGCTTTTTGTGCGGCCGGGATTACGACACGAAGCAGTATGTCGGTCCGTCAAAGAAGACGTATGCCCTGCTCAAGGAACGACAAAAAGTCTTCAAAACCGCCCAAAGACCGCTG
>CAZOOH010000159.1:0-5165 GCA_964581375.1 uncultured Muribaculaceae bacterium | reverse complement strand
CAATACTTTTTGGTTTTACAAAAATTCTTCTTGAATTGATTCTCAAAGAGAAGCCCACCCACCTGGCTGTAGCATTTGACCCGCCGGCAAAGACATTCCGTCACGAATTATACAATGAGTATAAAGCTAACCGATCGGAAACTCCTGAATTAATCAAAGGAGCATTAAATCCTCTCATTGAAATAATTCAAGCTATGTCAATCCCGGTTGTAATGAAAGAGGGTTTTGAGGCAGATGACGTTATAGGGACATTGTCAAAAGAGGCCGAAAAAAAGGGATATTCTGTCTATATGGTTACTCCCGACAAAGACTACGGACAACTTGTTTCACAAAATATTTTTCAATATAAACCGGCAAAAAACGGAAATGAGAGCGAAATTATAGGTAAAGAAGAAATCTGCACGCAATACGGAATCGAGAGGCCGGAGCAGGTTATTGATATTCTTACTATTTGGGGAGATGCTTCCGATAACATACCGGGTGTGAAAGGCGTAGGAGAAGTCGGGTCCAAAAAACTGGTTCAAAAATACGGATCTGTTCAAAATATTTATGAATCAATTAATGAATTGCCCGAAAAACTCCAAAGTGCATTTACAGAGGCAAAATCATATATAGACCTCAGTAAGCGACTTGTAACTATCGATACAGCCGTCGATATTCCTTTTGAAGAGGAGGCAGTTAAACTTGAGGCTCCTCACTTCAATGAACTTAAAAATTTGTTCAACCGATATGAATTTAACTCTTTAAAAAAGACCCTCTCTCTGGCAGAACAAGTTTTCAATCTTACACACAACTCAGAAACAATAATTACTGATAAAGAGAGAGTTAAAATACCCGAATTTCAAATCACAACAACTGAAAATGTTTTAAATTCGTCAAAAAAATCGAAACAACTATCCGTTAAAATTGCCGGTGATAAAATTTATTTAGAATCGACAGGTAAAGTTGCGGTGTCCAATGCAGATGATTTCTCGAAAGAGAGCGATCTGCTTAAAGATAACTCCTTAACTATTTGCGGATATGACCTAAAAAATCTGCTTCATTCACTTCTTGACAGAGACATTAAGATTACTGCAAAATTGTTCGACATTGAACTGATGCACTATATCCTGATGCCCGAAAGAGCTCATAAACCCGACATCCTTGCCCGAAGTTATCTCGGAATTGAACTTGCTCAAGAGGAAATTGGCGTACAAACATCTCTCTTTGACACATTTGAAGTGGATAACTCTAAAAATGACAAGAATAATTTTGCCGAAGTCTCAATCTATAAAGCGCTCTCCGATAAAATAACTGAACAGCTTAAAGAGGAGAACCTTTTTGAATTGTACGACACAATCGAGATGCCACTCATCTATGTGCTTGCCGACATTGAACATGAAGGATTCAAAATTGATACTGACAGATTAAACCAATATAGTTCAGAGCTGAAGAGAGAGCTGGACGAAATCGAAAAGAGAATTAAGGAGCTTGCCGGCGACCAGTCATTAAATATCTCTTCACCTAAACAACTTGGAGTTATACTTTTCGAAAAACTCAAGCTTGTCGATAAAGCAAAAACCACATCCAAGAAAAATTATTCAACCGACGAGGAGACCTTAATGGAGATTCGCGACAAACATCCAATCATAGCATTGATTCTGGAATACAGAAACATAAAAAAATTAATCTCCACTTATGTCGATCCACTCCCAACTCTTATTAATCCGAAAACCGGTAAAATTCATACAACTTTTAATCAGGCATTGACTGCAACCGGCCGTTTAAGTTCAATTAAGCCGAATCTGCAAAACATTCCTATACGTAACGAAAGAGGCCGGGAAATCAGAAAATCTTTTATTCCATCGAATCCGGATGGTTTGATATTATCGGCAGATTATTCGCAGATTGAACTGAGAATTATGGCTCACCTGAGCGGAGACTCCGATTTCATTGATGCATTCAACAGCGGTAAAGATATTCATACAGCTACCGCCGCCAAGATATTTAAAGTTAGCGAACAGGAGGTTACCAAGGAGCAGCGGAGCAGGGCAAAGACTGCCAACTTTGGAATTATTTACGGTATTTCGGCATTCGGTTTGTCTCAAAGATTGCAAATTACCAGAAGCGATTCTAAAAAGTTAATAGACGATTATTTCGGTTCCTACCCTAAAGTTATGTTCTTCATTAATGATTCCATCGAAAAGGCTAAACAGAACGGTTATGTTAAGACTATATACGGGAGGAAGAGGTATCTGCCCGATATTAACTCAAAAAATCCGGTGGTAAGGGGTCTTGCCGAAAGAAATGCCATAAATGCTCCTATCCAGGGATCGGCTGCCGATATAATTAAAATGGCAATGGTCAGAATTCACAAAAGAATTTCCGGGGAGAATTTTACCAGTAAGATGATTCTCCAGGTACATGATGAGCTGGTTTTCGACATTGTTCCCGGTGAGGCTCAAAGATTGTCGGAAATTGTAAAGAATGAGATGGAAAATGTCATTAAGTTATCGGTTCCTCTCACTGTTGAGTGCGATTTTGGTAAAAACTGGCTTGAAGCGCATTAGAATGAATAACGAAGAGAATAGAGTTAATTTATTGGATGCCGAGATACTCGACAAGGCTATTGATGGCGATCAAAAGGCAATTACTAACTTAATGGAGAGGTATCAAAAGCCTATTTTATCTTATATAAAAACCTATATTAAATCTCAGGAAGATGCCGAAGATTTATGTCAGGAGTGTTTTAATAAAGCGTTTAAAAATTTAAAATCGTATAATCCCGAGTATGCATTTTCTACCTGGCTCTTTAACATTGCACAGCATATCTGCATTGATTATTACCGAAAAAGAAAATTAAATCTGGTTCCTCTTAGTGACGGTGAGTCAAAAAATGAGAAAGAGAGCTGGAGTACTTCGGTTCCCAGCCCTGAAGAGACTATTATAAGCGAGCAGACCGTAGAAAAATTAATTCGCTCTATTGACGCGCTCGATAAAATATACAGAGATGCAGCTATTCTACGATTTATAAAGGAGTACGCTTATGAGGAGATTGCCAAAGAACTTGACATACCGTTGAATACGGTCAAAACCAGAGTAAAGAGAGCAAAAGATTTAATATTAAAGAGATGGAAGAATTAATTTATAAATATTTTCCGGAATTGACATCTGTGCAGAGAGAAAAAATAAAGGCCCTCTACCCTGTTTACAGCGAATGGAATTCAAAAATAAATGTCATATCGAGAAAAGATTTTGACAATTTTTATGTACACCATGTTCTGCATTCGCTGGCAATAGCAAAGTTTATAAATTTTCCTGCCGGTTCGAGAATATTGGATGTAGGAACCGGTGGTGGATTTCCCGGTATTCCGCTGGCAATCCTCTTCCCGGAATCCTCTTTTTTCTTGTGTGATTCAATTTTGAAAAAAATCAAGGTTGTTCAGTCTGTTAACGAGGAACTTAAATTAACAAACGTAACATCGGCCCAAGTAAGAGCCGAAGATATTAACGATTCTTTTGATTTTGTGGTAACCAGAGCTGTTACTGAGCTTAAAAATCTAATCCCATGGATTTGGAATAAATGTATAGGCGGCCAATTTGAAGGGAGAGCGAGAGGTCTTATTGCTTTAAAGGGTGGAGATACATCTGCCGAAATAAAAAACATACCTGCGTATTTCAGGTTAAATATCGAAGATATTAAGCAGATAGAGGTATCAGAATGGTTTAAGGAGGAGTATTTTGCCGAAAAGAGGCTAATATTTATAAAGAGATGAAATATTTATTTGGTATTCCCGACATTATATTTATCTTTGCACTCCATTTTGCGAATAATAATTAAGAGAAACATAATATGAAACGCACTTTTCAACCATCTCAGCGTAAACGCCGCAACAAACACGGTTTTCGTGAGCGTATGTCAACTCCGAACGGCCGTCGCGTTTTAGCTGCACGTCGTCGTCGCGGACGCAAAAAATTAACAGTATCATCTGAAGATCGTTTCTAATCCGGATGAACTGAAAGATTTATTAAGGCGCTCCGGCGTCTTTTTTGTTTTATACCTATAGCATCAATAAAATATGAGCAAAAGAATCGGTTTTGATGAGGCGATGAGTATGTATGAATCGTCTGAATTGAATAGGCTTTCGGAACTGGCAACATCGGTCAGAGAAGAGATTAATGGTAAAAAGCTCTTCTATAACAGGAACTTCCATCTTGAGCCAAGTAATGTGTGCATTCATAATTGCAAGTTTTGTTCGTATCGCAGAGGTAATATTTTTGAAGATGGTGCATGGACAATGGAGCTTAATGAAATAAAAGAGTATTGTCTGTCTAAATATACTCCCGATATGACCGAAATTCATATTGTCGGAAGCGTCGATCCGGAAAGAGATTTTAAATATTATTGCAATATTATTGAAACTGTAAGAAAGTCACTGCCCGAATATGTTACAATAAAAGCATTTTCGGCAGTTGAGATTGACGACATGGCAGTCACTTCGGGTAAAAGTATTGAGGAAGTTTTGACGGAACTGAAAAAAAGAGGAGTAGCGGCATTGCCGGGAGGCGGAGCAGAAATTTTCGACAAACAGGTAAGAGATATTATCTGCCCCGATAAATGCAGCACTGAACGATGGCTTGATATTCACAGGACTGCACACAAACTCGGAATGAGAACAAATTGTACTATGCTTTACGGGCATATAGAGAGCAGAGAGAACCGAATAAACCATCTGCTTAAATTGAGAGAATTACAAGATGAAACCGGTGGGTTTGACGCATTTATTCCATTATTGTTTAAATCGGCAAATAATCAATTGTCGCATTTAGGAGAGGTAGAAATCGTTGAAATTTTAAAAACTTATGCAATATCAAGATTGGTATTGGACAATATTCCTCACATTAAAGCCTACTGGCCTATGTTGGGTAAACAAAACAGTCAGTTGGCCCTTTTGTATGGTGCAGATGATATGGATGGTACAATAAATGACTCTACAAAAATTTACAGTATGGCAGGGAGCAGCGAAGAAAATCCTTTGATGACCATATCTGAACTTGAGAAAATGGCAAAAGAGTGTGGTTATACAGCAATTGAGAGAGACAGCAGCTACAACGAAATAAAAAAATAGTACATTTGTATTATGGCAAAATCGGAAAGTAAAAACACAAACGTTTGGTGGAAACAC
>CAZOOH010000158.1:0-5166 GCA_964581375.1 uncultured Muribaculaceae bacterium | reverse complement strand
TTTTTAAAAACAGATAAAAAAAAACAATAGGTATTGAATAACCAATGCATAACTTATTATTTCGTCACAAAAATGATTATGGAAAAGAGTATGCAAATTGTAGAAGGATTATACAGGGAATTGGAGATAGAAAGAATTTTTCTTAATCCTTTTACCGGAATCAGAACTGTTTCATTAAGATTAAGTTGTACGCCTAGAGAATTAGCTGAAACTGTAAATAGTGAATTCGGAATCTCTTTCTTTAAATTATTATGGCTTTACAGGCTACAATTCTGCCGAAAGTTGGTAGCAGATATTAAAAAATTTTTTATAATTTTGGGATACCAAAAACGCTAAATATCGTAAAGTATTAATAATAAATGAATTAAGTATGAAAATCTATCCTACGCAGAACATTCGTAATGTAGTCTTGCTCGGAAGCCCTAAATCCGGGAAAACGACTTTGGTGGAGACTATGATGTTTGAGGGAAAAGTCATTGACCGGAGAGGAACAATCGAGGCAAAAACCACCGTGAGTGATAATACCGAAATCGAACAAATTTATCAACGTTCCATTTATCCTTCTCTCCTCTATACGGAGTTTATGGATAACAAGCTTAATATTATCGACACTCCCGGTTCGGACGACTTTGTGGGCGGAGTAATATCTGCATTTAAGGTTGCAGATGCCGGCGTACTTGTAGTTAACGCGCAGCAGGGAGTAGAGGTTGGAACCGAGATTTTTGCCAGATATGCCGATAAACACAACAAACCGATTTTGTTGGCGGTAAATCAACTTGATCATGAAAAAGCAAATTGGGAGAGCACTATCGAATCTCTAAAACAAGCATTCGGAAATAAGGTAGTACTTATTCAATATCCTGTTGAAACCGGTCCCGGCTTCAATGCATTTATCGATGTTTCAAAAATGAAAATGTATCGTTTCAAAGACGATAACGGTACCCGCGAAGAGCTCGATATTCCTGCCGACCATAAAGATCAGGCCGAAGAGCTTCACGCTAAACTTGCCGAAATGGCTGCCGAAAATGATGAAAATCTTATGGAGATTTTCTTCGACAAAGGAGAACTTTCCGATGAAGAGATTCGCAAAGGTTTGAGAGCAGGTCTTGCAAAAACCGATATTATGCCGGTATTCTGCTTATCTGCCAAGAAAGATATTGGAGTTAAAAGGCTTATGGAGTTTTTGATAAATGTAGGTCCTACTCCCGATATGTCAAAACAGTTGCTTAAAGACGGCACCGAAGTTAAATGTGATGCAAATGGCCCTACATCGGTGTTTATTTATAAAACCTCAATGGAGCAGCATTTAGGTGAGGTTTCATATTTCCGAGTAATGTCGGGTAAACTTAAAGAGGGTGATGATGTTACTAACCCGGAAACAAGTTCAAAAGAGAGAGTATCAATTATTTATGCCGTAGCAGGTAAGAAAAAAGAGAAACTTTCCGAAATGGTTGCAGGCGACATCGGTTGTACTGTTAAACTTAAATCGGTTAAAACAAACCAAACTCTGAATACCGGCAATAAAGACTGGGTTTTTGAACCAATTGTATTCCCTCCTTCGAAATTCAGAACAGCTATTAAAGCAAAGGTTGAAAAGGATGACGAAAAACTAGGCGAAATTCTTAACCGTGCAAATGCCGAAGATCCAACTATAGTTGTTGAATATTCTAAAGAATTGAAACAAATTATCCTCAGCGGACAAGGGGAGCACCATATTAATATCCTTAAATGGCATTTGACTAATACCCATAAAATTGAAGTTGATCTCTTCCCTCCAAAGATTCCTTATCGTGAAACTATTACTAAAGTTGCCACTGCTGATTATCGTCACAGAAAACAATCGGGCGGAGCTGGTCAATTTGGTGAGGTTCACATTCTTATAGAGCCAATTATTGAGGGTGCTGCACCAAATAACAAGTTCAAAGTAGAAGGCAGAGAGCTTGTTCTTAATATTAAAGGAAAAGAGGAGTACCCAATGGATTGGGGAGGAAAACTTGAATACTACAACTGTATCGTAGGTGGTGCAATTGACGCAAGATTTATGCCTGCAATCCTCAAAGGAATTATGGAGAAGATGGAAGAGGGTCCGCTTACCGGATCTTATGCACGCGATATCAGAGTATTTGTGTATGACGGTAAAATGCACCCGGTTGATTCAAATGAAATCTCTTTCAAACTTGCCGGAAGAAATGCTTTTAAAGAGGCGTTTAAGAAAGCCGGTCCTAAGATTATGGAACCTATTTATAATGTAGAAGTTATGGTTCCGGGCGACTGTATGGGCGATGTTATGAGCGACCTTCAAAACAGACGTGCAATGATTGAGGGAATGAGCAGCGAAAAAGGATTCGAAGTTTTAAAAGCAAGAGTACCTTTAGCAGAGCTTCATAAATATTCTACTACTTTGAGCTCTCTTACATCGGGAAGAGCAACCTTTACCATGAAATATGCCGACTACCAACAAGTACCGGCTGAGGTTCAGGATAAGCTTCTCAAAGAGTACGAAGCAAGCGAAAAAGAGGAATAATCTTAATGATTAAAGCCGAGAATATTAGAAAATCTTTTGGAAACCTCCTGGTGCTTAAAGGCATCGATTTTGAAGCAAGAGCATCGGAGGTTGTCAGTATAGTTGGAGCAAGCGGGGCAGGTAAGTCCAGCTTGCTCCAAATTCTTGGTAGTCTGTCTACTCCTGATTCAGGCAAGGTAATAATTGATGGAGTAGATATCTTCTCTCTCTCTCAAACTCGTTTGGCAGAATTCAGAAACAGAAGGATTGGTTTTGTGTTTCAGTTTCACCATTTGTTACCTGAATTTACTGCGCTTGAAAATGTAATGATTCCGGCATTAATTGCTAAGGAGTCAAAAAGAGCTGCAACGGGTAAGGCCTCAGAACTTCTTGAATATCTCGGGCTTGGCAGTCGACTGACGCATAAACCTGAGGAGTTGAGTGGGGGCGAACAGCAGAGGGTTGCTATTGCCAGAGCTTTAATCAATAACCCTTCTGTGGTTTTTGCCGACGAGCCGTCCGGAAATCTTGACACCCACACTAAGACCGAAATTCACAAGCTTTTTTTCGATTTAAGAGATAAATTCAAACAGACTTTTGTAATAGTTACTCATGATCGCGATTTGGCAGGAATGAGCGACAGATGTCTGGAGATGAAAGATGGGGAGTTTCTTGTTTAAAAAATTTGCGGTAAGGCAGGTTAAATCGGCAATGAAAGTTAATACCGACGGTGTTCTTGTTGCCGTATGGGCTCATTTGGAAAAGAGCAATGATCGAAAAACATACAAAATTCTTGATATTGGTACAGGAACCGGTATCATTTCCCTCATTATTGCACAAAGAGTGTCGGAACTATGCCCGTTCTCAATTAATGCAGTAGAAATTGATAAAGCATCTGCCGACGAAGCGCAGGAGAATTTTTTAAACTCTCCGTGGGCCGGCAATATCAATATATTCAAAGAGTCTCTCTCTGAATTTTTAAATGATAATAACGAGAAGTTTGATTTAATAATCTCGAATCCTCCCTACTTCATAAAATCACTGAAATCGGATTCCGGTAGAAAGAGTGTGGCAAAACATTGCGATGATTCATTACCATTTGAGGAGCTTGCACAAAGTGCCTCAAAGATGTTGTCCGATTTTGGTAAATTGGTTATAATTTTACCTACAGAAGAGTGTGAAAAATTTTCGCAAACAGCCAAAGGTTCAGGTCTTTTTTTGTGCAGAAGATGTATGGTAAAGACAACTGCTTCTAAACCGCCCAAAAGGGTTTTGGCTGAGTACAAAAAAAGAGAGCCTCAAACTGTAAAAGAAGAAGCTCTGATTATTCAAGATGAGAATCCGGGAGAATTCACCAATGAGTATAAAAACTTAACCAAAGATTTTTATTTAAGGTTTTGACCCTTTAAGTTGCTGAATCATTTTAACCCTAAAGTCTTCATCTGCCTTATAATAGAGTGCTATTTTCTTTGTAGGAAGAATCTTTTGTATATCGGAATAAAATGCTTTGTCTATACGTACAATCTCATCGTCGTAAAAGCTGTATAAATCTAATAACCTTTTTACATTTGATTCGGTATATGTTTTATTGCCGCTGATATAATTATTCAGCCCTGTCATACACGATTTCTTCTTGGTCGAAAAAAGGTCACGTTGACGAAGATATTCCGAATATACCGGCCAAAACAGATCGGCCTCTTTTTGATTTAAATCCAGAACCGAACGCAAGAATTCAATTTTGGCAGAATAGACTTCGCGGAGTTTTGAGTTTTCGCTTCCGGGCACAACCGGACTTGGCTTAGACTGAGTTTGAGCCAAAACTGTAAACCCCAACAGTAATGAAAGTAATAATATCTTTTTCATATTAGTCTATAAGACTTATAGTTGCTACATCGACATTTTCGTGAGTAAGATAATCAATAATCTCTTCTGAAGATAAGTTGTCTATGTTCCCTGAGATTGCCTCTTCTTGTGCTTTAACAAACTCCTCGTTTGCAATGTTAAGATTCTTCTCGCCGTAGTACATTATGCTGAATGTACCAAATACAAGCACTAATGCGGCAGCTACAGAAGAAATAATTACATAACTTCTTTTAAAGCGGATTATAGCCGGGGTGTTAATTTTTTCTGAAACAGATTCAGGCATAGATTCAAAATATCCTACAGGAACTGTGTAAGGGTTCTCTTTAAGATGTGCGGTTTCTATGTTAATTTTTTCGTTCATATATCTTTTGACACTTTTTTTATTAAAAAGATTAAAGCAGAGCTTCCATTGCATCCTGAACTTTTTGATGAGCATGATGGTAAGAGGCTTTAAGAGCCCCAACCGATGTTCCCAAAATTTCGGACATCTCCTCATATTTCATCTCCTCAAAATAGCGCATATTAAAGACAAGTCTCTGTTTTTCAGGAAGTTTTAAGATTGCTTTATGTAAGGCTTTTTGAACTTCGTCGCCATTAAAAAAGGAATCAGATTCCAACGAATTTTCGAGTTGTCGCGATACTTCGGTGATAGATATAAAGTTACGTAGTTTTTTTCTTTTTAAAAATGTTAATACTTCGTTTGTTGCAATTCTATAGAGCCAAGTATAAAGCCGAGATTCTTCCCTAAACTCAGGAAGTGCATGCCATGCCTTGACAAATGTGTTTTGAGCCAGATCGTC